>JAFGWS010000065.1 GCA_016937035.1 Pontiellaceae bacterium | reverse complement strand
GGAAGAGATTATGCAGATCGTCACCCATCCGCTGAACGGACTCTTTCCGCATCCGAACGAAATCCGCTTTAACTGCAATTGCCCCGACTGGGCCGACATGTGCAAGCACGTGGCCGCTTCCATGTACGGGATTGCCGTTCGTCTCGACACCCAGCCGGAGCTGCTTTTTAAACTGCGCGGGGTAAATCATGAAGAGCTGATTGCTGTTGATACCGCCGTCGCGGATCTTACGTCCGGTTCACGCTCACGCCGCCGACGCACCCTCGGCTCCGACGCCATCGGCGATGTTTTCGGTATCGATCTCGATCAGGAGTTGAGCGCTCCAGCAGAGGAAATTCCGACTCCTCCCCCCGCGCCCCCCACCTTTAAACCAACGGCCAAATCTATCCGCTCGCTACGCGACCACCTCGGCCTCTCCCGCGCAGAATTTGCTCAGGAACTCGGCGTATCGGCTCCATCCGTTGCCAAATGGGAAACCACCCGCGGACGACTCAACCTCCATGCGCGCTCGCACGAAAAGCTCTCCGCGCTCCACCAAAAAACCTATTCTGCTTAACGTTGCTTTGCGATCGCCGGCCTCCTTTGGTATGAACAGCCGCATGAACGGACTATTTATTACCGGAACGGACACGGATATCGGGAAAACGGCGCTCAGCGCGCTCCTGCTCGCGGAGCTGCGCCGCAGAAAGATAAACGCTGCACCGATGAAGCCCGCGCAGACAGGTTGCGCAGAGAAACTGGAAACTGGAAACTGGAAACCTGAAACTGGGACCCCGAAAACGGAAGCCAAAGCTGAATTTCAAGTTTCGGATTTCAAGTCTCAAGTTTCAAACTACTCCGTGCCCGACCTCGACTATTCGCTCTCGATGGCAGAGATGAACGTTGACGGTGCAACGTACGCAACTATGGCGCCGTATACCTTTGAACCCGCCTGCTCGCCGCACCTCGCCGCCGAAATGGCGGGTACGGAAATCGATATTGCCGAGATTGTGATTGCGGCGCGAACGCTGGCCCAAACGTACGATTATATCTTGGCAGAGGGCGCCGGCGGAATCATGGTTCCGCTGAACCGCCGGGAGCTCATGCTCGACCTGATGCAGGCGCTCCGCTTCCCCGTTCTCATTGCCGCGCGCCCCAACCTGGGCACGATTAACCATACCCTGCTCTCAATTCGCGCGCTGCGCTCCGATGGTCTTGATATTGCGGGCGTTGTGCTGGTGTCCAGCCGACCGGGCGAGCCGGGCTTTGTTGAAGCCGACAGCGCCGGCACGATTGAGCAGTTTGGCAAAGTTCCGGTTCTTGGAACCATCCCCTACTGCGCACAGTTGGCACAACCACAGCCCCGCTTCTCGGAGCTCCCGGGCTCAATCCACGCAGAGATTCGGCGGATTGCGGATCAGCTGACTGCTTAACGAGTATTAACAGCACCAATTCCCGATTAACTGAGTACCTGTAAAAGAAAACCAGCCAGAAAATCGCGACAATCCCTTGCATTGGCTCTGCGGGTCTGTTTGTCTTGGTCCCACGCAGATGACAAAAAACACATTCCAGCAGTTCCTTGGACGGAACATGAGGGATGCCATATTCCGGAGAGTGAGATGATTTTTCTCTGCCGGATCGCATGAAGACAGAACCGCAAACGAAAGAGGCGTTTTGCGAAATAAAATAGACGTTACATTACAGTCACCCGAAGCAACGGACGGCTTTGAGCTGAACCGTTTAATTGAAAAAAGTCCGCCGCTGGACCCTAATTCCGTGTATTGCAACCTGCTGCAGTGCACCCATTTTAAAGAAACCTGCATCCGTGCCGAATCCGACGGCCAGCTCGTCGGTTTTGTCTCCGGCTATCTGCTGCCGGACCGTCCCAATACGCTATTTATCTGGCAAGTCGTAGTTGCCGAAGCCGCGCGTGGCCTAGGGCTGGCAAGCCGCATGCTGAATGCACTGCTCCAACGCCCGGCCTGCCGGAATGTGGAGTTTGTGGAAACCACCATTACCCCCGACAACGCCGCATCGCAAGCGCTGTTCAGACGCTTGGCGGCCGCACTTTCGGCTCCGGCGCAGATCCTACCAGGCTTTAATAAACAAGAACATTTCAACGGCCGGCACGAGTCGGAAGAACTCTGGCGAATCGGACCGTTTTCACATAACGAGAGAGGATCACATGAAAATATTTGAGAAAATAGAGTCCGAGGTTCAAAGCTATGCCCGCAACTTCCCGCTCATCTTTGACCGTGCGAAGGGCGAGTGCATTTATGACACCGAGGGCAATGAGTATATCGACTTTCTGGCGGGCGCGGGCTCGCTCAACTACGGCCACAACAACCCGGCCTTTAAAACCAAGTTACTGGAATATATTGAGCGCGACGGTATTTCACACAGTCTGGATCTGCATACCGAGGCCAAGCGTCTGTTTCTGGAAACGTTTCAGGAAAAAATTCTGAAACCGCGCGAGCTCGAATATATGGTTATGTTTACCGGCCCCACCGGCACGAATGCCGTTGAAGCCGCGCTGAAAGCGGCACGCAATTATACCGGGCGAAACAACATTATCAGCTTCACCAACGGTTTCCACGGCGTCAGCCTCGGCTCACTCGCCTGCACCGGCAACTCGCATCATCGCGGGGCCGCCGGCGTATCGCTGCCCGGTACCAGCCGCATGCCGTACGACGGCTATCTCGGCGATGAACTCGATACGATTGAATATCTCGACAAGGTGCTCTCCGACTCCAGCAGCGGCATCGACACCCCGGCCGCCGTAATTGTGGAAACGGTTCAGGGCGAAGGCGGCATTAATGCCTGCAGTATGGAGTGGCTCCAAGGATTGCAGGCCGTCTGTAAAAAGCACGAGATCCTGCTGATCGTCGACGACATTCAGGCGGGCAACGGCCGTACCGGCACCTTCTTCAGTTTTGAACCGGCCGGCATTGAACCGGACATTGTGACGATTTCGAAATCGATCAGCGGATACGGGCTGCCCTTTGCATTAGTGCTGATCCGTCCGCAGTATGACCAATGGAAACCCGGCGAACATAACGGCACGTTCCGCGGAAACAATATGGCATTTGTAACCGCCACCGCCGCCATAAATGAATATTGGAGCGACGACCATTTTGCGCAGGACATCCAACGCAAGGGTCGCTATGTGGAAGAGCGCCTCATCCGTATTGTTGAACAATATGGCGAAGGAAACTTTACCACACGCGGCCGCGGACTGTTCCAAGGCATCAACTGCGTCAACGGCGAAATTGCCGGAAAGATTACTCAGGCCGCCTTCAAACAGGGCCTCATCATTGAAACCAGCGGAGCCGACGATCAGGTCATCAAACTGCTCTGCCCGCTGACAATCTCGGACGAAAATCTGGCCAAGGGCATCGATATTATCGAAGACGCCGTCAAGAGCGTCTGCGCCGGACTGGATGAAATCCCCGAAGAGTCCGACTATTTCGACGATGTGATTGTGGATACCGAGGCCGCCGCCGTATTCAGCGACGAGGAGGAAGAATAATGATTGTCCGCAACCTGCAGGAGGCGGAACAATCCGCACGCCGAATTGTCGATCCGAATGGAGACTGGGAGAGCACTCGATTGCTGCTTAAGGGCGATGGCATGGGATTCTCATTCCACATTACCACCATCTATAAAGGAGCCGATTTCCGGCTCCATTATAAAAACCATTACGAATCCGTCTACTGCATCTCCGGACGCGGCGAGGTGGAAACGCTCGCTGACGGCAAGGTCTACCCGATCACGCCCGGCACGCTTTATAACCTGAATGAGAACGACGAGCATATGCTCCGCGCATTTGAGGAAATGAAGCTCGCCTGTGTGTTTAATCCGCCGCTCCACGGCACGGAGGTGCACCGCGAAGACGGTTCCTACGCCCTCGAAGCCGACGCCATCGACGATTAATACAGGAACTCCGTCCATAACCCAACGCAAAGGAACACAGAACACAGAGGCTCGCAAAGGAAGTTCTCTGCGAAAGGTTGCGTTCTTTGCGACTTTGCGTTGAAGAACTGGACATAAAGAAAAAGGTGCCGCCATGATCACTGCCAGCTTTATCGTTTGCCTGCTGCTCTTCGCCGCCATCGGCGGCACCTCCATGCGGCATAGTAAAAAGACAACCGACGACTATCTCGTGGCCGGAAACTCGATCAGCCCTTGGCTGGCCGGGCTTTCCGCCGTCGCCACCAACAACAGCGGATTCATGTTTATCGGCATGATCGGCTATACCTATGCGTACGGACTAGAATCCATCTGGCTCATGATCGGATGGATTGTCGGTGATCTGATGATGTCATTCCTGACGGTTCGTAAAATCAAAGAGCAAACTGAAAAATTTGGATTCAACTCCTATGGCAGCTTGATCGCCGACTGGTTCGGCAACAAAAACCGCATTACCCGCAGCTTAGCTAGCATTTTGATTGTGCTGTTTCTGGGTATTTATGCCGCCGCCCAACTGAAAGCTGGCAGTAAAGCCACGATTGAACTTTTGCATTGGCACCCTAACACGGGAATCATCATTGGAGCGGTTATCGTTCTATTTTACTCGGCAGCTGGCGGCATCCGCGCCTCCATCTGGACCGATGCCGCTCAGGCCATCGTCATGCTCGGCGGCATGTTGCTTCTGATGATTACGGGCATCCACTATGTCGGCGGGATAGACGCACTATTGGACCAACTCGGATCAGTAAGTCCCCACTTTCTCTCCCTCTTCCCTCAACGTAGCGTTATGGGGATTGTCCTGTTTATCGTTGGTTGGCTCTTTGGAGGAATCGCCATCATCGGCCAGCCCCACGTTGTCGTTCGTTTTATGACACTCCCCTCCGTCGACGGCGTTACGACCATGCGCAAATACTATTATGGCTGGTTCACCTTCTTCTACGCCGCAACCATTGTCGTCGGCATGCTCGCCCGCATCATTCTCAAGATACCGACGGACGAAATCGACTCCGAGCTTGCGCTCCCACGAATGACCATCGAACTGTTTTCCACCATTCCCGGCATCGGTCAAATTCTCATCGGTCTCATTCTCGCCGCGCTCTTTGCCGCCACCATGTCTACGGCCGACTCGCTGGTACTCTCCTGCTCCGCGTCGGTAACGCACGATCTCACCGCGAAACCCATCAAGGCCCTTTGGGTGAGCAAACTCACCACGGCGCTCGTCGTTACCTTTGCCACCATTATTGCGCTCTCCGGCAGCCAATCCATTTTCAACTTGGTGCTCGATGCATGGGCCATGCTCGGCTCCGCTTTTGCAGCGTTATTGGTGATCAATGTCCTTAACTATAAAACAACACAACTCTTTGAGGTTCTAATGATCCTCACAGGACTGACCACATTTATCGTCTGCAATAAGCTCGGTTTAGGAGCACATATTTATTGCGCCGCACCAGGCATCCTCGCGGGCTTCATTCCCTTCCTCATTGCAGCCGCCCTCGGCAACGTCCGCAAAGTCAATTAATCTGCTCTTAAAACAACCCCTTAAAACTCTGGGAAACATGCTTTTTCGATATCCCAAAATTCCTATTTTTCTTTGGTCACGATCCGTTGATTCTTCTATACTGGACATAATTTAGGTGGAGAAACCCAATGGCAACTGCTGACCAAATCAAATCATTAGTGAAGTCCCATTTCAGTGCGGATTCCGAACGTTTCTATAGCATTGCACTTCAAGTTGCTGCTCATGAAGCACGACAGGGACACACTGCGTTGGCACATGATCTCCGCGATATTGTTGACATGGAGCGGAAGAAAAAAGGGCCTCGCCTGATTTCGTT
>JAFGWS010000064.1 GCA_016937035.1 Pontiellaceae bacterium | reverse complement strand
TTTTCTTGGATTCGGTCCCGACCCCCATGACAAATGACAAGTTGGAGTAGGGATGGCAGCCGAAGATATAGTTGAGTCCCCGGTAGAGATATTCCGCATCGATCACATCGGGATAGGCCTTGTGGGCATAGTAATTGTTGATTCCCCAGGTCATAAGGGCGGAGCTTCCCCCCCAGCTTCTTGTGGAGATGGGCACTCCATAGGGATTGTCATCATAGTATGCTTCAAGCGAGTCCCTGTAGCGAACCACATAGCTTCGCAGCCGGGTCCGGTAGTCGTCGTCCATGTGGGGCAGTGCGATCAGCGCAGTATGGATGCTTCTTTCGAGGGAACTGTCGAGCGCGCGCCAGATCTGTTCCAGGAAGCGGTCGGCAAATTCCTGTTCTCCGGTTGAGATGAACAACTGCAGGACGACCTCCATATCGTTCCCGCCACGGCCTGCCATCCGCCTGCGTCCGGGTTCTGCTCCGGAACCGGCCGAAGCTTCGTTCAGCAGTCGTTTGGCGTAGGCAATACATTTATCAGCGAGCTCGTCGTTGTAGCCTTTCAGGGCGCGGCTTGCCGCAGCCAGCGACGCAGCGGTTTGAAGATCGAGCGAAGAGCTCCGCTCTGTGAATGCCCAGCGGTCGTCCAACGTTCCGCTGGAGGAGCCGTCCGTTTCATAAGGCTTCAATTCAGGGTTGTAGGGCAGGTTGTCGGTTTCAGTCGAGGCGTCGCCGAGATGGTGGTATTGGTGCAGGTTCGGGACAATGATGCCCCGGACCGGGTGGCCGATGTTCTCCACCTGCGCGACCAGGTTCAGCGTGCCGTGTTCGATCTGCTGCAACACGTCCGCTTGGCCGTCCGGGCGGTGAATATCCACATACCGGGTTTCCTGGTCGATGTAGGTTTGGTCGCGATCGATCCGGAAGACTTCCCACGATTCGACCAGGCTCAAAATCACCGCATTGTGCCTAGCCGTCTGGATATCAAAATCCCCGGCATCGAACCAGCCTCCGACCGCCATGCCCGGAATGCGTTCCAAGGGTTTGTATTTGGTGTCGGTCGTGGCGCCCTGCTGGTATCCATCGAAATGCTGGTAGTTAAGCGGGGCCTGCAGGCAGTCGTCGAGAAAGGGGGCGCCGTGCCAGACCCGGTACGCCTCGTTGACCTGCATATGGTCCATCTGGACCGGGAACCAGACATCCAGCGTGGGATGCCAGACGGTGTCGTAAACGTTGGGGCCGATGGGGAATGGATTCGTCTTCTGGTCGCCGTATTGGATGTAGTAGATGCCGGGATCCTTCACGGAACTAAAGTCGAACCGGGCATAGTTGTAGCGGAAATAGGTGCCCCACACCTCGACTTCGCCCTTCAGTCGTTCAACATTTTTCCCCTCATCGGTGACTTGAAGCAGAGAGGCGGTTCGGAGGGGTTTGTCGTTGGGATCCAGCTCGATCACGGCAACCTTTTTCTGCTGCGGGATATAGCCGACCTGTGAGAAGCCGATGACGGGGGTCCGGATCCAGCCCGGAACGGCGCCAGCTTCGATATGCCAAGTCAGCACCTTCCCGGTCTTTTCGGCCGGCAGTATGCTGCGGACAATGAACCAGCCGTTCTGGGCGAGGTTGCGCCCGTCGAAGAGCATCAGTTCCGTGTCGATGCCTTCGATCCTGACAAAGCGTTCCGGATCCTCCGGGGCTAGGCTCAGGACGCTTCCCTGGGCAATGGGCTCGGGGACAATAAACTCGTTGCGACCCCGGTCGTCGAATGTCGTATGTCCACTGAACTGGGGAATCTTTTCATCGCCGGACCGGATTTCCGTATCGCTGGAGGGATAGCGCGGAAAGAGGCCGGGTTGGCCGTTCGCCATGTAGGTTTTGCCGAAATAGGCGGATGGAAGGAATTCAAGGTTGAAGCCGGCATGGCCTTCCAGTTCCTTGGGCACCGGCTGGTCGAGATAGACGGCGATATCGATTCCATTGGACACCGCAGTGACGCTGATGGAGGACGTGAAGTCGTATTCATCATATTCCAGGCCGACGTGGACGGTTTCGTTGGCGCGGTCCACCGTGCGACGTGTCACCGACGGCACCAGATCCCATTGCTCAGGCGTGTTCTGCAAGCGGATGCCGCCGCCCGTTGCGGTCCGGACGCCGTGGTGGATCAGTTCGATCCCCGCCGTCTTCTCGTCGAAGAACACGCCTGTATACTGGTTGTTGAACACCAGGACATTGACGCCTTGGGTCTCGAAATATTCCAGTTCATTGAGCGCCAGCCGTTGGCCGAAGGCCGAACCCGCCGCCAGAACGGCCAGAAAGAGGATTGTGATCCTTGATCGGATCCCGTGGTCAGTCCCGTAATCTAGTAATTTCATGCATTTTCTCCCGTTTTCTAGCCGCTCGCTCGGGCGGTCGATCCGTCCAGCGCCCTTTTGCAACCATAGAAACGTATAAAGAACGGAGAGTCAAAACATTGCCGATATATTCCACTGAAGCTTCCGTCTTGCCGTTCTCTTCTTCATGCGACGAAGTCGTCACATGTTGTCGGTCAGCCGGCTGAGATAGTCAGCGGGGTTGGTGGCGTCGGGGACGGCGTAGCCGGGGGCCTCGTTGGTCATTTCGAGGTTCAGTTTTTCGCGTTTAATGAAAAACTGCGGTTGCTGCTCAATTTGAGCGATGGTCTTTATGTGGCGGACAATCCGGCGGAAGTTGGAGAGATAATCGTTAAAAATGACCCCGGCAATCGGTGTGGAAGCCTTTTTGTCCAGTCGCTGGAGATGCGCCTCCTGAACAACGGCGGCCTGCGATTCAAACTGTGCGCAGAGTGTCAGAATCTCTGAAGCGGCGTCTTGAAAGCGACCGGCCTCAGGATCGAGCGACTCGATGGTCTTTTCGAGCAGTTGCTCGGTTGTACGATGAACAGCGAGCCAGTCTTCCACGGCCTCCGGGACAAAGCGGGCCGCAGAGAGCGAACGCTGGCGCTGAGCAATCGTGCTGAGGTTGGCCACGTGATCGCCGATGCGCTCGATGTCGGACATACAGCGGTCGATATGTTCAATGAGAACGGCTTGCCGTTTGGAGAGGTAGCGGTGCGTCAGCTTCGCGTTATAGTCACGCATCGAAACCTTAATGGCATTGACGCTCTGCTCATTCACCTTGATCATGCGCTCGCGCTGACCCTCGTGTTGAATAAACTCTTCGGCGGCCAGCCGCAGGCTCTGCGCGCAGAGTCGGGTGGTGCGCTGGAGTTCGTTGAGCGCGGCATAGATGGCGCGTTCGGGGCGGTCAAG
Source organism: Pontiellaceae bacterium (assembly GCA_016937035.1). The sequence goes on along the minus strand of JAFGWS010000064.1, from coordinate 10,905 downwards.
CAGTTGATCGTCGAGGAAGGTGGGCTCCGGCTGCTCATGGCGTGAGGGCACTAATTTTGTGGCGAGCTTTGCCAGCAGCGGCGAAAACGGGAGTATGACCAACGCGCAGAACGTCATTTTGATCGTGTCGGCATTGGCCGCCTGGCGGATGAGATCGTCGGACGTGAGGTGGATGTATCGGAAGAACAGCGGCGCCGCGAGCATCCCGAGCGTTGAGCCGATCAGGTTGAAGAGCAGGTGTACAATGGCGGCGCGGCGGGCATCGATTGTCGTGCCGATGCTCCCGAGCAGGCCGGTCACGCAGGTGCCGATGTTGGCCCCGAGGATGATCGGATACATCCCTTCAAATTCGGTGATGGCGCCGGCGTTGATCATCGCAAATCCCATGCCGATCACTGCTCCGCTGCTCTGTACAACCCCGGTCACAAGGGCTGCGGCGAGCGTGCCGAGCACAAGTCCGGGAACGGTTTTTCCGTTAATGCGTGCCAGCCACGGACCGAAGGTATCGCGATACGGGCGAATCGCGTCGCCCATCAGCGTCATGCCGAGAAAGAGCAGGCCGAAGCCGAGCAGCGCCAGCCCCAGATTTTTGATCTTCGGATTGCGCGGGATCAGGTGGAGCATCAGCCCGACAAAGATGGCGGGAAGTGCGTATGCGCTGAGCTTGAACGAGATCAGCTGCATGGAGAGCGTCGTTCCGATGTTGGCCCCGAGAATCGGGCCGACCGACTGCACGAGCGTCATGAGCCCGGCGTTTATGAACCCGATGTAGAGCACCACGGAGGCGCTGCTCTGAATCAGCGCACCAATCGTGGTGCCGAGGCCGAGCCCGACCAACCGATTGCGCGTGGCGCGTCCGAGCAGGCTGCGCATACTGCTGCCGACCGCGGAGGAGAGGCCTTCGCCCATAATGCGCATCCCGTAAATAAAGAGCGCGAGGCCGCCGGTCAGCCAGAAAATCAGTTCCATGATGGTATCAGGTGCATTCATACTATGAAAACGCACCACTATATGACCCACACCGGCAAAGTCAAAATCATGTGCGGATTAAACAACATACTTTTCCTTCGCTTGCTTTTTGGGCATAGCTCGGATACGAATATCGAAACGAGGTGAATTATGACCACACTGACGCTGAATATAAAAGATGACAGCAAAGTGCAGGATGTACTGCGCTTTCTGAGTGATATCGATTTTCTGGAAGTTCTACAGCCTGTGCAGGAAAATCAAATCGAAAAATCTTTTTCCAGCGTGAAGCTGAAGACCGAAGGATATCGCTTCGATCGGGATTCGGCCAATGAACGCTGATTTTGTTGATACTAACATTGTGGTGTATCTCTTCTCCGTTGATGAAGAGCAAAAAAGACGTAAAGCGGAAGAGTTGCTGCAGACGGGTACTTTGGTGATCTCCACTCAGGTACTGAATGAATTTTCAAATGTGATGCTTCGAAAGTTTGGACTTTCAGCTCAGGACGTTGAACTCGCCTGTCGGGAGCTGACGAATGCATTTACGGTCAGTACTGTTAAGGTTGCAACCATCTTCAGCGCCCTTAAATTGAAAGCTCGATACGGGTTTTCGTACTTTGATGCATTAATGGTTTCATCCGCTTTGGAACAGGGGTGTAGGACCCTGTATACAGAAGATCTTCAACACGGACTGGTTGTCGATGACCGATTAACCGTGGTCAATCCGTTTAAAGATTAATTTCATTCACCGCCTTATCGTGCAGGCATCCCATTGCCCTTCAATATGAGCTGTCCCCGTGCCTTGAATACGGCACCGAACTCCGCCAGATTCTTTTGTTGTTTTGGTTGATTCAGCGGCGCATAAGCATAGAGTTATTAACTGCCGGAGCGGGCAGTTTAAAACTTAAGTTACGAGGTGAAACGATGAAACGTGTTCATGTAATCGTTGGTGTCTGCTCTTTGGCAGGCCTTCTTTATGCCGAGCCGACGGTGACCGACTCTCAATCCTATCAAGCCGAAGGATCCACCAAGCGCATCTATCGCGGCAAGGTGGAACTGCCGGCGCAGGGCGTCTGGCAGATGGACGACGGAAGTTCGTCGCTTTTTCTGATTCCGCCCGATGAGGTGTATGATCAGCTGATGGGCCGGCGCATGGCGGAGGTCGCCTTCGAAGAGCGGCTGAACGAGGGGCGTTATGCGCTGAGTTCCATCACTTGGGAATGCCGAACATATGCCGAAACCAATAATCTGATCGGCCCGGCCACCATCGATGCGCTGGATGAATATACGGCCGAGCGCTTTAACACATCGCCGTGGGAAGATGTTGCGCGGGTGCGCGACCTGGAGGGTCCCTTCTTTTTTCTGATTCCCAATGTGCCGTATGACTTTTCTGAAACCGGAAGGTTTGTTCCGCCGGACCAACGTGCGCTGCTCGCTTTTGAGCTCTGCCCGTATGTGAACGACGGGAAGCATTGGGTCTGTTACACCGACGGATCGACCGAGCGCGTTGAAATCGATCAGGAAATGATCAATCGCTATGGCGTCAGCATCCGCCCGGTCTATGAAAAGGCGCCGTTTACTGAGGGTCTGCCAGAGACGTATGAATATTCAATTTATGCCTCCACGCGAAACGCGGACAAGCTGTCGATCCGGCTGGAAAATGTCTATTCCGATCAGCAGATGAACATTTCCTGGAACATGGCTGCAGCCGCGCCGGGCGATGAGTCGCTGGCTGAAGAGATGCGCAAGATGGAGGTCTGGAACTGGATGGCGTATCGCGACTCCTCCCGCTCTTCGGTACTGCAGACCTGGATGGCACTGGAAGGGGTGGAAAACCGAAACGACTGGCGGGCGGCGCGGCGCAACGAAACGACCTCAGCCCTCGGCGTTATGGGCGGTTATGCCGCGCTGCGCGAAACGCTCCAGATGCAGCTGATCACGCCAGCCGAAGGCGCCTCCGCCGCACAGACGATCTCGGTGGCGTCGATTGAGGGCGTACAGGTTAAAGCACATCCGTATGAGGAAATGCTGGACGGCAAACCCGGCGGTCAGTTGGCGCTTGCGGAGCTCGCTCCGACCGATCACCTCTTCGTCTATCTGGCCCAGCCCGAAGCGCTGCTTCCGATTCTCGATAACGGCGCGGACTTTATTTCTGAACTGGGCGGAACGCTCACGGGCAACCGCATTAAATATAATCTGGAGCAGCGCTATCTGGCGCGGATGGGCCTGAGCGAAGAGTGGCTGCGCCTCTTCCTGAAATCGGGCGGCGTGAAAGAGTGCGCGATGCTCGTACCCGACCTGTTTCTGCTCGACGGTACGGACCTGACCGTCGTCGCCCGCCTCTCCAAACCCGCGCTCATCAAACCGCTGCTGGCAACCGTCGGCGTGGATGTGCTTTCGGGCGGACGGAGCCGAACGCAAACCGACGCCGGTGAATGTTTCTGGGCGTTTCAGGATGATCTTCTGATAGTGAGTACCCGCGCGTCGGAGCTCGACCGCGTGCTCGCCCTGCATCAAAACGGCGGCGAAGGCTCGCTGGGAAAGAGCGCGGAATTCCGCTATATGCTCACGCAGTTGCCGCTCGGCGAATCGACCCGCGCATACGCCTATTGCTCCGATCCGTTTATCCGCAAACTGGTGAGCCCGGAAACTAAAATCGGTCAGCTCCGCCGCGTGCGGGCGATGGAAAAACTGACGGTTCTGACGGCGGGGGCCCTGCTGGCGGAGCAGGACGGCTTTGGGCGAATTCAGTCGCTCGAGGAGCTGAAGACCAAGGGCTATCTGCCCGAAACCATAGAGATCGATCCGGCGGAATATTCGCTGGAACCCGATCTGACCGCCCGCTCTTCAACGTACGGAACGCTGGCGGATCTGGCGGCGATCGATGCGGTTCCGGTCGACCTTGTTACCGCCGCTGAGGCCGAGGCCTACACAACGTATGTCGAAAACTATTCCCGCTACTGGCGTCAGTTTTTTGACCCCATCGCGCTGCGCCTGAACGATGCACCCGACGGAACGATGGAGGCGGAGCTCTTCATTCTCCCGCTCATCGACAGCTCCATTTATCAAATGGTCCGCGACATCGTTGCATCCCGCGAAGACCAAGTGCCCATGAGGGTGCCGACCTTCTCGCCGGAGCCTGTGCTCCAGTTTTCTGCAAACCTGAAAGACTCGATCTGGACGCTGGTTACAGAGGGGCTGTCCGAGATCCTGACTCAGTATTGGGATGTGGATTCGGCGATCATGGACGATCTCGGACCCAGCTTTCATTTGGCGGTGAACGACGGCGATCCGGTGATTGCACTCGGGAGCGGCGATATTCTCGGGGCTTTCGGTGCGGATGGAATCATGATGGCCAATGAAGAAATGCTCCTTGTTCCGGTTTTGCTCTCGGTACTCACACGCCCCTGCACGATTGCCATTGAAACCTCGAATCCCGAAAAAACCATCATGCATCTGCGGCAGGCGTCGGAGATGTCGTCTTATGCCTACGATCGCTGGACGGACGACGTCACCTCGGAATTTTACCGTGTCGGCAACGACGATTCATGGGTCTGCATGTTTGATATTGCCGGGATCGTCAAGCTGCGCTTCGGACTGGAGGTTCAGAACGGCTTCCTGCTCATCCGCAATATTCCGTGGTCCAATAAAGATTCCATTGTCGGCGTGGAACAATCCGATCTCAACGGCGCGCGGGTGGATGTTTGGCCGGCGGCCTGTAAGCTCCAGCTGCCCGGCCTTTTCTCCGCCGCCGCAGAAAAAGAGCGAGCGGCGGCCTTTCAGGGCATGGGCTTCCTTTATCCGTTGCTCTCCAGCGGCCATACGCAAATGGAAACCGCCTTCGCCGACCACATGAAACTCTTCGGCTTTACGCCCCGCCTCGCGAGCGGTGATGAATGGAACTGGGTGGACCAGACGCTCGAGAGCAACCTCTACGGCTCCATCTACCGCAAACAGCAACCCGCCTTCACCGGAGACGACGAACTCGGCCTGCTGGGCGCATTACGTAAAATGTCGCTTCAACTGCAGTTTGAAGAAACCGGTCTGCGTGTTTCCCTGAAATGCAAATCGAAAGACTAAACGATCGCAATCACAGACGGAGAAACTTTCTCCGCCTGTGCCCGCTTAAAATAGACACGAAACAGTTGCTTTATTTTTTAAGCGATGTATTAATGGGTGAGCTGGGTTGAGGTGCTTGATCAAACGGACACGGCTTGCCTTGAGGAAAAACAAAAGGGAGAGATGAAGATGACCAGACAGAAGAATACATTCCTGCTGCTCGGCGCAGCGCTTGTTATCGGCCTCGTAGCCATGGGGGCATCCAACGAAGTTCAGAATGCGGCCGCCGAAAAGGTCGACGTTTCGACAAATGAATCTACTCCAACAGATCTCCTCGTATTGGAAGAACTACAGAAAACAAACCGCATTTTGCTGAAATTGGCGGAGGTCTATCTGGAACAACAGAAAGCAACAACAGAGTTCAATCAGAAACAGCAGAAAGCAACAACCCAGATCCTGGCGGAGCTTAAGAAGATGGACGAAACTCAGACGGCATCTCTAGAGAACTTTACGGAGATCTCGGAGATGATCGAGGAGCTTGCTGAAAACAAAAATACTCTCGACACGGGCAAAAATGGCCTCTCCGTCGGTGAGCTGCTGGAAGACATTAAGTCGCTACTGAGAACCGTGAATAGTTCAATAAACGCATTGCCCCGGTAGAGGTTCCGGTCCGTCGAAGAGATCATTTACGGAGGAAATAGAGCCTTTTGAAAATGAACCATAGCCGATTTCTTCGACGGAATATTGCTCCGTAAATATTGAGATTAACCACGACAGAGCGCAAGGACCACAAAGACAAAAATACCTGCTTTTTCGCGTTCTATGCGGCTAAACAATCAACACGCAATCGCGATATTTGAATGCCGAATCTATAATCTGGGGTAGGCATCCCAGCCTGCCTTGCCGTACCGCGGGCATCCCTGCCTGCCCAAAACGCAGGCTGAAAGCCTGCGCCACAGCAATAATCAGTCGGCAACGCCTTTTATTCATCACGCGGCGGCTCGGGATCATGGTGCACGAGTGACTTTGTTTTCCATAATCCCGAACGCCATCGGAGCATGATTGCAATGCCGCGCAGCCATTCGTCGGCGGCGATCGCAATCCAGACGCCCGCAAGCCCGAGTCCCATCTTAAGGCCCAGCAACCAGGCCCCGCCCGCGCCGACGAGCCACATGAAGATCAGTGCGCAAAGGACGGGAAAAACAACGTCACCGGAGCCCTTCAGCGCCGGGATCAGGACTATGTTCGAGATCCTGCCCGACTCCCGGAAAAAGCTGATCAGGAACAGCGCCGCCACCATGACGGCGATGGCGGCATCGTGGGTGAAGATGCCGAGAATGGCCCCCCGAAAAAACCAGCAGACGGACATGAACGCCATCGAGAGGACGAGCGAAACCATGTAGTACCGCCACGCGTTCCTTTCCGCATCGGCGAAGCGGCGGGCGCCGACCAGATAGCCGACCTTGATCTGTCCGGCAGCGCCGATCGTGAACGCCGGCATGAAGACGAATTGCAGGATGGTGTTTGTATAGACGTGGGCGTTCATCGAATCGGTCCCGACCTTGGCGATGAATCCGATGATGACCAGTTGCATCAGGCTGTATGAAATGTTTTCCCCGGCGGTCGGAACGCCGATCGACAGCAGCTTCCGGTACATCGCGCCGGGAATGCGCAGAAGATCGCGCCACGGAAGCACGATCTCCTTTCGGCGGCGAATGATCACGGCCAGGATGGCGCAGGCGATGGCCTGGCTGACGACAGTCGAGGCCGCTACGCCGGCCACGCCGGTCACGGGCAGCCCGAAGAGTCCATACAGCGCGATAGCATTGCCCAGCACGTTGCAGAGGTTGGCGACCATGTTGGTCCACATCGTGTCGCGCGGAAATCCATAGGTCCGAAGAATGGTTCCCTGGACGACGTTCAGCGCCATGAAGAAGGAGCCGCCGCCCCAGATGATCAGGTATTGCCAGGCAAAGCCGTTGACCTCCGGCTCCAGGTCGTAGAGTCCCAGCAGCGAACGGGCACCGGACACGCAAATGATGCTGGCGACCAGCGCGAACAGCGTGACCAACACGATGCCGGCGATCCCCGCCTCGCCCGCCTCGCGCTCCTTTCTTGCGCCGAGGTATTGCGAAATCAGAATGCCCACCCCGGAACCCACCATCGTGTACAGCAGCAGAATGAAGAACGAAAACTGGTTGATCAGCCCGACGGCCGCAACGGCCTTGGCGGAATAGGCCGAAACCATGAAGACATCAACGCACGAAATGGCCGAGCGGAGAATATTTTCCAGATACATCGGAACAGCCAACTGGGCCAAGGGCTGGTTCGCCTTTTCAGGAATCGGCTCCCGCGCGCGGGGAGTGGGTTTTCTGACCCGAAGACGCTGGATCGAGGGTATGTTTTTTGGTTCTTGCTGCATGCCGGAAGCTTTCGGAAAAGGCGGAAAGCTACAGCTTGCCGGATGGGGGTCAAATCAATTTTGGGGCGATTTTCATTCCAAAGTAGCGGGCGAATAGAGCGCGGTAGGCCAGCCGCCAAAGGTGTCGCCCCAACCAGTAGTCCCATCCAAATAATAGACCGTTCCTTTTTTCCCAGAAAACACTTTGTCCGGGGCGGTGGGTGCATTCCCTTGGAAATAGACATTCCGCAGTCTGGAACACCATCCGAACGCATAGCTTCCAATGTTGGTGACACCGCTACCAATCACCACTTCCGTCAGGCCAGCGCATTCGTCAAACGCCCAGTCGCCAATCTTGGTGACGCTTTCGGGGATCACCACCTCCGTCAGGCAGAGGCATCTGGAGAACGCCCGATAGCCAATGTTGGTGATGCTGTCGGGAATCACCACATTCGTCAGGCTGGTGCATTCGTAGAACGCCTCGTCGCCAATGGTGGTGACGCTATCGGGGATCACCACATTCGTCAGGCTGGTGCATTCGTAGAACGCCTCGTCGCCAATGGTGGTGACGCTATCGGGGATCACCATCTCCATCAGGCCAGAGCATCCGGTGAACACATTGTTGCCAATTATGGTGATGCTTTCGGGGATCACCACATTCGCCAGACCGGTGCATTCGTAGAACGTCCACTCGCCAATGCTGATAACGCTGTCGGGAATCACCACATTCGTCAGACCGGTGCATTCGGAAAACGCCACGTTGCCAATGTTGGTGACGCTGTCGGGGATCACCACCTCCGTTAGACCGGTGCATTTGCAGAACGCACCCTCGCCAATGTTGATGACGTCGCTGCCAATCACCACCTCCGTCAGACCGCGGCAGAAGGCGAAGGCTCCATAGCCAATGGTGGAGACGCCGTTGGGGATTGTATAGGAACCGACCAAACCTCCGGGAACCTGAACTAGCGTGGTGAGTGCCTTATCAAGCAGCACCCCGCCTAAGCTGGCGTAGTTCGGGTTTGCAGTAGCCACGGCAATGTTCGTCAGACCAGTGTATCCATAGAACGCACCCTCGCCAATGCAGGTGACGCTGGCGGGGATCACATAGGAACCGACCAAACCTCCGGGAACCTGAACCAGCGTGGTGAGTGCCTTATTAAAAAGCACGCCGTCTAGACTGGTGAAGTTCGAGTTTGCAGTAGCCACGGCAATGTTCGTCAGACCAGTGCATCCATAGAACGCCCCGTCGCCAATGTTGGTGACGCCGTCGGGGATCAACACCTCCGTCAGGCCGAAACAATGGTCGAACGCATAGCTACGAATGGTGGTGACACCGCTTCCAATCACCACATTCGTCAGGTTGGTGCATTCTTCGAACGCCCAATTGTCAATCGTGGTCACCGGATAACCGTCAATGGTGTCCGGAATCACCACATTCCCGCCGGAACCGGTATAGCCGGTGATGGTGATGGCGGCGCTGTTGGTGGTGTAGGTGAATGGCACCGCATCGGCCAGGACTGATGAAGCCCATGTGATAGGCAGGATCAGCATAAGCAGCGCGGCCAAATAGTTGGGTTTCATCTCTTTTTCTCCTGTTGCAGAACGATTGAAAGGAGGCTGAGCAGTTAGCGATGGCCTCAGTTGACTCTGGCTCGGCCTGTCATTTCTTATTTACTCGCTCTGTATTCATCATATTTTCCTTTATCAACCGTTGCTCAGGCAGAAACGACATCTGCCTGTTTATTTCCTTAAACAGCTTCTTTTATGCGATAGGGAGATTGCATGGATCAATAGTCGACGAAAAGAAGAATGTCGGACAAAGAGGACTTTTTGATCCCGCAAAAGCGGTAAAAGCCCGCGATACAAAACAATTTCGAGGACGAGCACGAGGAGGAGGAGGAGGAGGAGGGGCGTGGCAGGCAGCGCGAAGCCATTCTGGAGCTTGAGACAGAGCATCCTGCGATACGGGGGCAATTTCCGATGAACCGCTGCTCTGTCACTCAGCCGCCGCTTACCGCCCGACGTTTTTCTTGACGGTGCGCCAGTCGAGGCCGGTGCGCCGGGCGACCTCGCCATAGTTACCGTAGAGCCCGTAGAGGTCGCGGCAATATTTTTCGACCAGCGCCTTCGCCGTAAGGCTTCCTTCTGCTATCGCCCGGTCAAGCGGCTTGTTTTCAACGGATTTCGCCGTCGAATCGCCGGCATAGGCGCCGGTAAGGACGACGCGTCGAATCGCCTGTTCCAATTCGCGGACATTGCCCGGCCAAGGATAGTCGATCCCCACATCCCGCTTCAGAATGGACAGCACCGGCACGCCCTGACGCGATCCGCAGATGCGCTGCACCAGATGATTGACCAGCCGATCCAGTTCCTTCGCCGATTCGTGCAGGCGCTGTCGCAGCGGCGGCACCGTGATCAGATCGGAGCAGAGGCGATAATAAAAGTCGTCGCGAAAGTGCCCTTCTCGTCGCAACTGATCCATCGGCTTATTTGTCGCCGCAATGACTCGTCCCTGAAACCGCAGTTTATCGTGGCTGCCGACGGGCGAAAACGTACGCTCCTGCAGCACCTGCAGCAGCTTGATCTGAATCGGCACACTCACATCGCCGATCTCATCCAAAAAGATGGCCCCGTGCGGACTGCATCGTGAAAAAATTCCGTCGTGCTTTTCAATCGCCCCTGTAAACGCTCCTTTGCGATGGCCGAACAGCTCAGACTCAATCAGCGTCTCGGGATACTGCGAAAGGTTAATGCTCACAAACGCACGCGTAAAACTCTCTTCAAACCGCTGCGTATTTGGATTGAAAGGAATAAACCCTGAGCGACCAATTGCCGAGGCGGCCGCGCCTTTACCAGTACCGGTTTCACCGAGGAGCAGCGTCGAAAAATCCTCCATTCGATCCCATAGACACTGGTCGTACCAAAAGATGTCGTGCGTGAAAATATTATCCCAAAGCCGCGCCCGAAACTGCTTCATGCACTCACTCTCGCCCACCAGCTCTTCAGAGATAAAATAAAAGGCCCGGCGAATCTGATAAAACATCGCCACATAACGACAAGCCTCCGCGCGCTTAAATCCGTAGCCCATCAGCTCATCCATACACTGCCGCGCAAAGGGCGCCTCGCACGAATCCTCCCCGACCGCCAACTGCTGTACGATCAGCTGATCAAAACGATCCAAATAGCGATGGAACACATGAAACAGCACTCCAACCGCCAGTGCCCGCTCATCCTCCGATCCCTCGGGCTGCACCGTCAATCCGCCCTCGCGCTCCAGCTCGTTAATTTTTTCCTCCAGCGCCTGCAGCAACGGCGTGAGCAAATCCGACCACTTCGTCCCCTCGGCAGCGCCCAACACCTGACGATCCGCCTCGACCCGCTGATCCGTGAACGGATTACTGAACGCCGCCACCGCAATCTTCCTGAAAAATACCATATCCATTATACCGCTCCTCATCTAAAACCCCGAAAAACACGTA
>JAFGWS010000063.1 GCA_016937035.1 Pontiellaceae bacterium | reverse complement strand
TCGTTAGTTTGTTTCACTAATTGGAGAATACCCATGATCATCTTTTTTCAAGATAATCCGGCATCAGGGAATACGCCCGCATCGGAAAAGGCACCGCCTCGCTGTACCAAAAACAAAAACCCGCAACCGGTTAGGTCGCGGGTCTTTCAGAACGATTGTTGTTATGGAAAAGTTATTCCGCCGGCGCTTTTTCAGCTTCTTCGGCTTCTTCCGCCGCCGGTTCTTCGGCGACAGCTTCCTCAGCAACGGGCGCTTCAACAACGGCTTCTTCGGCCGGTGCTGTTTCAGCAATCGGAGCCGGAGCCGCTGCAACATCACCTTCCACCCATTCGAGCAGAACCATTTCGGAGCTGTCGGAAATACGACGTCCGAGCTTGATGATGCGGGTGTAGCCGCCGGGACGGTTTTTGAACGTCGGTGCCACGTTGTCGAAAAGTTCCTTGACGGAGTTTTCGTTCTTCAGCGTAGCGAGGGCCTGACGATAAGCCGCCAGCGTACCTTTTTTACCGAGCGTAACCATCTTGTCCGCCAGACTGCGGGCCGCTTTGGCCTTCGGCTGCGTGGTTTTAATGCGCTTATTATCGATCAGGGCGCAAACCAGATTGGACAGCAATTCGTTGCGGTGGGCGCTGGTACGGCCAAGTTTTACAGTTTTCTTACGATGTCTCATTGTTTCAACCTCTAGATAATTAAAACTAATCGTCCGACGCAGATCCACGAAGCAGATCGGAATCAAACGTCATGCCAAGGGAAAGACCCATTTCCTGAATCTTAGCCTTGATTTCGTTGAGCGACTTCTTACCGAAGTTGCGGTACTTGAGCATTTCGGCCTCAGTCTTCTGTGCCAATTCGCCAACGGTGGTGATGTTGGCATTGTTCAGGCAGTTGGCGGCACGAACGCTCAACTCAATTTCGTTAACACTGATGTTCAGCTTTTTGCGCAGATCTTCTTTTTCCTGGTCGATCTGCTTTTCGCTCTCTTCAAATTCAATCAGGTCTTTGTCGTAACTGACGAATACGTCGAGGTGGTGACGAAGAATTGCGGCTGACATGGTGAGTGCATCGTCGGGGCTGACGCGACCGTCGGTCCAGATTTCGATAATCAGTTTGTCATAGTCGGTGCGGCGACCCACACGGGTGTTTTCCGTTTCATACTTAACGCGGCGAACAGGAGAGTAGAGGCAGTCGATCGGGATAATACCGATTTCCTGATCTTCCTTTTTATTCAGGTCAGCCGGGCAGTATCCACGTCCGATACGGACTTCCATTTCGGCTTCAAAGACCCCGTCTTCGTCCAACGTGCAGATCACAAAATCAGGATTGATCACTTCGACGTTATCGGGGGCAATGATGTCGCCGGCGGTCACTTCGCCGGGACCTTCGACCTTGATTTTGACCATCTGCGGGTCCCGCGAGTAGGACTTAAAGAGCAGTTGCTTGATGTTCAGGATAATATCGGTTACATCTTCGACAACGCCTTTGAGGCTGCAGAATTCGTGCGGAGCACCCTTGATCTTTACAGATGAAATCGCCGCACCTTCAAGCGAAGAGAGCAGAACGCGACGGAGCGAGTTGCCCATGGTGCGTCCATAACCGCCTTCAAACGGCTCTGCATAGAACTTACCGTAGTTTTCGGTGGAAACAGTTTCGTCTTTAACGACCTGTTTCGGCATTTCAAAACGACCGAGTCGTGTTGCCATAGTATTCTCCTCCCAGAACCGGGCATTAACCGGCTCGTATGGTGTTGTTACTGATTAATAAACGACTTTATACGCGACGACGTTTCGGAGGACGGCATCCGTTATGCGGGATAGCGGTGGTGTCCTTAATCGCGGTAACGGCGAGACCGGCAGCCTGGATGGCGCGGACAGCAGATTCACGTCCGGCACCCGGTCCCTGAACACGGACTTCAACCTCGGACATTCCGTGGCTGATGGCGGTACGAGCAGCATCCTGAGCAACCGTAGTGGCTGCGAAGGCGGTGCTCTTACGTGACCCCTTGAAGTTGCAACGTCCGGCGCTGCTCCAGGAAATGACATTGCCACGCATGTCGGTAATGGAAACGATGGTGTTGTTGAACGTGGTCTTCACAAACGCGATTCCGAACGGTACGTTCTTGGAACCCTTCTTGCGCTTGATCGGCTCAATCTTTTCATCGGCCAGCAGGTCGGCTGCGGTCGGCAGGCGACTCTTCTTTTCTTCTGCAGGCGCTTCTGCAGCAGCTTCAACTACAGGGGCCGTTTCTGTTTTTTCAGCGACCGGCGCAGCTGCATCAACCGCTGTTTCTTCTGTTTTCTGTTCTTCTGCCATGGGAATTAATCCTTATTTAAAGCATCTGGTTTATTTGCCGGCCTTCGCTGCGGCACGGGCTTCCTTGCCGCGAACGACACCCACCGTGCGTTTGGCGCCCTTGCGGGTGCGGGCATTCGTCTTGGTCCGTTGTCCGCGCACTGGAAGTCCGGCACGATGGCGGCGACCGCGGTAGGTGCCAATGGAAACCAAACGGCGAATATTCGCCGAAACTTCACGGCGGAGGTCCCCCTCGATGCGATATTCATTCTGTAGAACATGCACCAGACTCTGGATGTCTTCGTCTTTCAGGTCGTCCGCCCTCATGGACGGATCCAGCTTGGCTTTTTCACACACTTCCTTCGCAAGAGACGGACCGATTCCGTAAATGTAGCGAAGGGAATATTCCAGCTTTTTTCTGCCGGGAATGTCGATACCGAGTACACGTGGCATTGATAAACTCCTTGATTATCCTTGGCGTTGCTTGTGGCGCGGGTTCGTG
>JAFGWS010000009.1 GCA_016937035.1 Pontiellaceae bacterium | reverse complement strand
TTTGAACTGCAAGGCAATCCCCTTGCCCATAACACCGACGCAATTCACGGTGTTTACCAGCGCATCGACGTTTGCCTTGAGCAAATTGCCCTGTTTAAACTCAATCATTCCGTTCGACTCCCCACTCGAGCTTCCTAATAATACCAATTTATGCTACCTGCACCTGTCCATTCATCAGCATCGGCAACAGCCAGTCGCGCAATTCGGTGAGTTGCTGGGTTTGGCACTGATTGTTTCTTATCTTTTCGAAAATTGGTCCAGTAAGCTGGACATAGGCCTTCATCGTTGGATCATCTGGCAAGACAATCCCAGTTTCATCTACAACGGCCTTGTTGATGTGAGGCTGTTGCGCCCCGGTTCTCAGCGCCATGTAGCGAGGAATTTCCCGAGAAATCAAAGGATAAATGAAGCAATGCTTAATGGTATCCGTTTCTTCAATTCCAACAACCGACTGGTTGGTTGCGGCCTCCACGCCCAATATTGATGCCCGCAAGTGACGAACAATAGATAGAATAACTGTTCCAACTGGCAAAAGCTTAGCTGCGGAGTTTTTCAGTCCTTCGCGCGATATTTTTTCATCGGCTTCAACCACGTATAGGGTTTCCTTATCTTCGGAGTTCAGCCAGTTGATTTCAGGTGGTGCCCAGTAAGACGGGTTAATTCTGGAAGGGGTTCCGCCAAGCGAGGTTGGAAACGTATCGCCAATGGTCGACACATCCCACCCCTCTGGGATTTTGCGTTTGAGGGTTGGGTTGTAGACCATTTTTCCGCCGGAGGATTTGTAGGGCCGGCCGTTGGCGTCGGGCCTGCCCTGAGCGAAGTCGCAGGGAAAGTCGAACTGGACAAACCAGTAGTCATAGAGCGTTTTGGCCATCGACTCCAGCTCCGCATTGATCCGGTTGTTCAATTCAATCTTCGCGTCGAGCGCGGACAGCACAGCGACGATTCTGTCCTGATACGGTTTCTCAGGGATTTTGAACTCCAATCCCGTCAGATAGTCAATATTGATATTGTCCTGAATGCTTCCACTTGCCGAACTTTGAATTGTTCTGCGTATGTAAGTAAAAACATAGTGCATAAACAATTCTGAAGACTCCTTGGGGTCGGCATTAAAACCAACAACACTGTCGGGAAAACACATCGGGTAGCCGAGCAGAGCTGTTTCAGCAATATTTGCAGCTATCGTTATGCAAAGTGTGTCCGCAGGCCACAACTTACTTTGAGCTAAACCAAAATCATTATAGGAAACCGAATGCTTCCTTATGTACAAGTTCGCTTCTTTTATTTCCCCTGTTTGGACGAGAGGATGCTCCCCATTTTCAAAAAGTACGGAATCGTTTCGGGGTCGGTGCCTTGATTTTCCCCTTTGAAATTTTCCCAGATCGCTTAGCTGTTTATCCTGCCAACTCTGATTATATACCGAATCATTAAATTTCATACCGCACCCCCGCGAGCTGTTTTTTGATTTCGGATTCGAGGGTTTTGGATTCCGCGAAAAAGGAGTCAGTGTTTTGGAAATGCTTATTCATCGTTTTCACCCGCATCTGCTGTTGAGAGGAAGGCATCGATCCGCTGGCGGGCGGTCTGAATGGCGCTGTGGAGTTTTTGTTCGAGCAGTTTACGGGGCGGAAGTGCGGTCAGATATTCGGCGACGTGGATTCCCGATTGGCCCAATTCGAGCAGTTCAACCAGTTCCTGTTTTTTTCCTGCGCAGAGGATGAGGCCGAGCGGTTCATTTTCTGTTTCGCGGCGTTCATGTTTACTGATCCAACGCAGGTAGAGTTCCATCTGCCCTTTATATTCGGCCTTGAAGTCGCCCAGTTTGAGGTCGATGACAATCAGGCGGTTGAGTCCGCGGTGATAAAACAACAGGTCGATATAATAATCGTCGTTGTCGATCTGAATTCTTTTTTGCCGCGCCATAAAGGCGAAGCCGTCGCCGAGCTCGAGCAGAAAAGATTCCAGTTCGCGCAGGATGGCATCTTCGAGGTCTTTTTCGTAGTAGCGGTCTTTCAGCCCGAGAAAGTCGAGAAAGTAGGGATCTTTGAAGACCAGCTCGGGGCTGAGCCGGTCTTCTTCGCGCAGTTGCTGAAGTTCATGCTGAATTAATTCGTCCGGCTTTTTAGAGATGGCGGTGCGCTCGTAGAGCATGGAATCGATTTGCCGGCGCAGGGTGCGGACACTCCAGCGTTCCAACCGGCACATTTCGGCATAAAACTCTATTTGAAGCGGATGGGGCAGATAGATCAGTTCTTTGAAATGTGACCAGCTCAATTGTCGCGACAGTGTAGAGACAATTTTCGCATCGGGAAATGTCTCTGCAAATTTCATCATGTGGCGGATGTTTTTAGAAGAAAAGCCCTTCCCGTATTCAAGGATCAATTGTCTCGACAGCGTAGAGACAATTTCATCGCCGTAAACGGCTCGGTCTCCCTGCAAAACATCGTTATTAATCCGATTTCCGATTTTCCAGTAGAGCAGAGTCAGCCCGGCGTTTACGACCGCCGCAACCGAAGCGCGGGTCTCAGCAATCAACTGCTGAATATCTGATAAAAGCGCATTCGCAGCTTTCGTGCTGCCTTTTACCGGTTCAAGCTTTCCTGAATCAGTTTTCATGACTCGCCGCCTTCCAGCAGAATTCCATCCTTGGCATTCAATGGAGAAACCACTTTTTTTCCGGTTTTGGATTCCAGTTCCAGCCGGGCGTTTCGGGCCACCTCTCCGCCTTGCCGCGCAACCTGCTTGTGCTGCCGGAATGTTTCGGGATCGGTCACTTCGGAAATTTCCTTGGTGGAGAGTTCGGCGAGCATATTGAGCACCAGCTCTTTATTGGTCATGTTATCGCGCAGGTTTTCCTTTTTCAGCCCCTTGTGCTGCTTGTACTCCTTCGCGGTTTTGTCTGCCCAGGTTTTATAGATAATGTCGGTCAGCGCGGCAAATTGAACGCCTTCCTCCAGCCCGTGTTTTTTCCATTCGTCGGTGAGTTCCTTGCGGATCTCAATGGATTTCAGACGCTGGTTGATCCAGTTGTCCGAGTAGCCGAGGCGCTTATAGTCTCTCATCGCCTGTTCAATGGAGAGTTCCGGGTCCTGGATCTGGTCGATGCGTTCGCTGGCCACCTGCGCCATCCAAAGTTTGAACGGCTCCGCCTTGGGCGAAGGGATGGACTGAATCAGGCGAAAAAGCTGCTCGGTATCTGCGCAATCTGTTTTTCGCATTTTGCCATCAGCCGCCCTCATTTTCAAAGCGTGACAATCCGTCACGGTTTGATTTCCTTCTTTTTTTAGTCGTTCTTTGAGTTTCCGCCAATATGCCATCGGATTCACGCTGTCCGTCAACACACCCACCACATCCACTATGGAGAAATACCACGTTTCCGCCTCATCATCCCAAAGCGAGCGTATATTGCGCTGTTCGAAAACCTGTATAGCTTCTTTTTTTGTCATCCTCTCGCTCCGTTTTCATAGCGCAACCCCGCAAGTTGTTTCTTGATTTCGGCCTCGAGAGATCTGGATTCGGCGAAAAGGGAATCAAGAGTCTCCGTATAATTCTGCATTTTAGCGCTGAACTCCTCCATTGTGATATCGATATATTCAATTTTGACGTCGAAGTATTGCCCGGCGGAGAGGGAATAGTTTTTGGCGGCGATGTCATCGTAGGAGACAGCGACGGAAAAGTCCTCTACAGCTTTTTTGGCATTGAAGGTATCGATAATCCGATCCTCTTCGGCGGCGGTCAGCACGGTTTTCTGGTTCTTGCCGTCCTTGATTTTTTCGCCGAGGCCGGAGGCATCGAGCAGAACCACGTCGCCTTTATTGGAGTCGTCGATAAACAAAATCGATACATTGGTGCCGGTCGTGGCGAAAATATTGCTCGGCATGGAGACGACACCGGCGAGCATCTTTTCATCCACCAGCTTTTGGCGGATCTTTTTATCAATCCCGCTTTGGGCGGTAATGAAGCCCGTCGGCACAACCACCGCCGCCTTCCCGCCAGGTTTGAGGGAGTGGATGATATGCTGCAGGAAGAGCTGGTAGATCGCCATCTTGTCCTTGGCCTTGGCCGGCACTTTCGGGATGCCCGCAAAGAAGCGTTCCTGATTGGCCTTGGTATCGAGGTCATCGCGGAAATCGGAAAAATCCATTTTGAAGGGTGGATTGGAGACAATGTAGTCAAACTTTTTCAGCGCCGTGCCTTCGCGATGGTACGGCAGCAAAATGGTGTTGCCCTGAATCACGTTCTGGATGGAATGGACCAGATTATTCAAAATGAGATTAAGGCGAAGCAGGCTCGATGATTTTTGGGAGATGTCCTGCGAATAGATGGTGCAGCGGTCCTCGCCGATGGCGTGAGCCAGATTCATCAACAGGGTTCCCGATCCGGCGGAAGGGTCGTAGGCGGTGACGCCCTGCACCTTTTCCGTCACGAGAATGGCGGCCATGATCTTGGCAACGGCGTGCGGGGTGTAGTATTCCGCATATTTTCCGCCGCTGTTGCTGTTGTAGTCCTTGATGAGGTATTCGAAGATGGTGGCGTAAAAGTCATATTTCTGCGTGAAGATATGCTCGAAGCTGAATTCAACCAGCGTATTCATCACCGCGCGACAGAAGTCGTCGCGCCGGGAGGTGTCGGAAATATATTCACTGACGCGGTCAAAAAGCGTGACCTTCGCTCCGCCCGCCGTTTTGACGGCAAAGATATCGGCATTGGTGACGGCGATATCGAACAGGGTGTCATCGAACAGCTTGGCGAAATCATACTCGTTTTGGCGATCGAAGAGTGTAGCGATAAAGTGGCGCGGCTTCAGCTTGGCGGTGTCGCCGCCCATCTGGAGCATCAGCATTTCATAGTCATCCTTTGGAATTTGCTTAACCGCCTCTTCCCATTGGTCGGCTTTGGCAATGGCCGGTTCGATCTTTTTCAGCTCGAAGGCAAACTTATCGTTCAGGAATTTGTAGAGAAAGACCTGGGTGATGATCTTGAACTCGTTGCCATCGTTGCCCAGTCCGTAGGAAGCGCAGGTGGCTTTGAGCCGATCAATCAGTTCCTTGGTTCGTTTTTCAAAATCGCGTGTCGTCATGCAGCCATTCCCTGATATTCGCGGCGGTATTCATTGACCACCAACTGATTGATAAATTTTGAGGTCTCCGCATTCAGCGGGAAGCCCCGCTTGTTCTTAAACTGGTCGATCACCAGACGGATCATCTCTCCATAGAAATAGTCATCGTGGTTCATTACGGCCGGATTTTTCAACACAAACCCGTCGGCCGCGGCTTTGATCCCCAAGAGGGCCTCATGAATCTGGCGCTCCTTGGCGGAGAGAGCCCCGCTCTCCATCAACCGTTTATGAATGCGGACATATTTGGCATCGTGATGATATTTGGCCTTCAATTCGTCATTCAAGCGATTGAGCTTTTTTACCTTTTCGTAGATTTTTCGCAGGGTGCCTATGTTCTGCACCATTTCCTGCTGGGTGACCTCGTTGAGTTTTTTCTTTTTAAAGAGACGCTCCAGCTCTTCGCGAAGAGAGATAAAGGCGGGATCCTGTGGATCAATATTGCGGGCCATGGCCTCGCGGGTTTTGCGCAGCATGCCTTTGAGCTCGTCGGCCAGCTTCAGTTCCTCCTCGCCGATTTTTTCAAACATAAAGACAACATCCTCCAGCGCCATGTTAAGCAGTGCGGTGGTGTCGGCGGCGTTTTCGAGGTCTTCCTTCAGGTTGAGCAGTGCCAGGTGGTTGCTGACTTCGGTGTAGAGCTGGTTGAGCTTGCGGAAGTCGATTTCGTCGAGCAGGTCATATTGGCCGGAGTAGCGGATAATATTGTAGAGCTCGCGCGCACACTGGAGCGCCTTTTTAATCTCCAGCACTTCCATTCGGTCCTGTATTTGGCTGATCTGCTGGGAGAAGACCTCCGCGTTTGCGGTATCGAACCGGAAAAGCACATCCTTGATGGCCTCGATGTCTGCGAGGATTTCCTCTTTGGACTTAAAGAGCTTTGACCATTCCTCTTCGTCGTTGCCCAGAATTTCGTTCAGTTCCTTGAAATAGTCCTCGTTGGTCTTGGTAAACTCGGTCTCGATGTCGGCAAAATCGACCACATAACCGTAATAGTGGTTTTTGTAGGTGCGGTTGACGCGGGTCAACGCCTGCAACAGGTTGTGGGCCTTTACCACCCGATTAAGGTAGAGCTTTTTAAGACGAGGGGCATCAAAGCCGGTCAGGAGCATGTTATAGACAAATAACAGGTCGATCTTACCTGTCTTGAACTGATCGATAAGGCCCTTGCGTTCTTCTTTGGTTCCCTCGTCGTGCAGAATCAGCGCCGCGCTCAAACCCTTGCAGGGAACGTCGGTCGCTGTATGATAGGCTTCTCCCTGCGTTTCAGCTACTGCACCAAGTACTTCGGTCTGAACCGTTCCATATTTCTCCTCAAAGATTTGAGCCAACATGCGGGCTTGGGGCGAAGAATCGCAAATGACCATGCCGCCTATCGTATCATCGCCGAGCCGAATGCGACTGTCCTTGAAATCCTCGATCACATAGTCGAGCATAGGTTCTACAAACTGCCGTTTAGCGTACGCCTCCCGAGACTTCACAGCCCCTCTGGGAAGACCGATTGCATCGAGTGCTTCTTTGAGAATGTATTTATAGCTGGTTGAAATTTCCTCACGGATTAGACGGAGGGTGTAGCCATCGGCAATAGAGGCGTTGTAGTAATACTTATGGATATAGTCGCCGAATAAATGTTTAGAGGCGCGGGTTTCGCCAATCAGCGGGGTTCCAGTGAGGCCGATCTTGATCGCGTTGCGGTCCGACTCCGAAAGGTTGGCCAAAAAGCTGCCCGTGGGATTGTAGCTCCGATGCACCTCATCAAGGAAATAGATGCGCTGAACATTGATGTTGTAGTCCATTGCGCTGACTACGTCCGGGTCGTCAGCAAAGCGATGGATGTTTACCACCGTGATTTCCGGGCGGCCCGAGGCATTATGGACGGCACGGGTTTCCCGAATTTCCTCAGCAAATGCCTCTTTTGAGCTGATTTCGTGCACGACCAGTCCCCGGCTGGCAAACTCGCGCTTGGCCTGAATCAGCAGATCGATTCGGTCCACGATAAAGTAGAACTTGGGAATGATGCCTTTACGACTATAGTATTCGGTCAGGAATTTCACATTGTAGAATGCCAATGCCGTCTTACCACTGCCTTGCGTATGCCAGATGATTCCCTTGCGTTCCCCGGCATCCAACTTGTGCTCAATCGCCTTGGTGGCGAAAAACTGCGGATAGCGCATAATGTGCTTCTGTACCCCGGTTTCTTCCCGTACGAATGCAATGGAATACTTTAAGAAGAAGGCTAACCGCTCCCAAGAGAAGAGCGATGTAGAAAGCCGGTTTGTCGGGCTGTCCGGATTCTTATTGGTCAGGAATTCGGGGTTATACTTGATAACTTCCAGATTGTTATCTTCGAGAACTAAGTCCTCCAAAGCGTCGTCTTCCGGAGCCAGCAGGCGGTCGAGATCCAGATCAAGCTCTTCGCGAAAATAATTGAATTTCACACCATTCAGAGAAGGGGTGGCATAAAACGCTCCTTCAATCGGTTGGAGCGACTCGCTGTCGTATTCCATGTTGTTAGAAAATACCATCACCTGAGTGATGTTCATAAAACGACGGAACTTCGGATTCCTGAAGCGGTCGTCAATGCGTTTCCGCTCCGCCAGCACCCCGTCCTTATTGTTCGGCTTTTTGACCTCGATAAATACAAGGGGCATTCCATTGATCAGCAGCGTAATGTCTGGGCGAAACTCTTCATCCCCGTTTTTGCAGGGCAGTTCCGTCAGAACGTGAAACACGTTGTTCTCGAAGTTTTCAAAATCGATCAGCCTGACATCGGACTTCTGCACCAGACGCTCATAGAACGCCTTGCCCATATCCTCATTATCCAGCAGCAGGGAAACTTCTGCCTGTAGCCGTTTCAGGTCGGCACGATCAAGTTCCTTTCCCGAATTAATTCCGGCAACGCTCTCCCGGAAGATGTCGGGAAATATATTCGTCGCCTCATCCCAAACCGCACCGTCTTTTGAAAGGTAAGTGTAGCCCAAACGGCAGAGGTGCAGAATGGCCGGGATCTTCACTCTGGAATCTTCATTAAAGGACATACATTATACCTCATTCAACGGCGATGGCATATACGCGCGACAACGGCAGCACGCCTTTGCGTTTGGAGGGGAAACATCTCCGAGCCGATTTAGCAAAGCAATGAACAAGTAGACACGATACGAAAAGAGCGGACATTCCACAAGTCCAACCTAAGAAAAGATGATTCACAAAAAGAGCACAGAGTCAAAACCTTAGGGAGACGGCGCAATCTTGCCGCTTTCTGCTTCCGCTACGGCGATGATCCCGAACGGGACAGGGCAGGCAGGATGCCTGCGATACAGACAAGACAGGCAGAATGCCTGCGATACGGGGAAGGCAGGCAAGGATGCCTACCCCACGACAATGTAAAAACCATTCTTGGCCCGTAAAATCGCAGAACTTATCGTCCGCCGCGCCGTCTTACACCGCCGCCGACAGGCTCGGAAATGGTGTCCACTTTCGTTCCGCCGGCTTTGGTCAGCGCATCGGCGACCGCTCTTTTGATACCGAGCGAGGAATAGGTGGCCCCCGTTACCCCATCAACATCGGCAGCCTGCTTCTCGACAATCAGCGGAATCACGCCGGCATTGGCCCGATCAAACCACTGCTTATCGTCCGTCGTTTTCGTCACTTCGACCTTGGTGATGAGCTGACCTTCCACCGTTACCGCAACCGTCATCGGACCGCGAAAGCCCTCTCCGGTGCCCTCATAGACCCCATCCTTAATGCCCGCCGCATTTCCATATTCAGCGGCATTCTCAACCTCAATCGGTTCTGATTGCTTTGGCTCTGAAGGCGCATCTTCCGAAGAAATAGAAGCGACGATGGGCGGAGAGTTCTCAGGCGAATTGGAGCTGTGGACAAAAAAGGCCAGCCCCGAAAGGGCTCCGAGTGAGACGAGTATGATAATGACCTGTGACATAGTTCCCTTCCTTGGCATTAGCGTTAGTTTTAATGTTCCTTTTATCGGGCACGCCGCCACGCAGCTCAAGCAATCTATACACTGCAGCGAGCGTACCTGCCCATAATTTTCCACATCAACGTTCATCGGGCAAACGCTGTTGCATGCACCACAGTTGATGCACGTTTCCGAATTCTTGACAATCGTGATCGGACGGAGCGCACTGAAAATGCCGTGTTTCGCGCCCTCCACACAGAAATAGCTGCAAAACGGCCGCTCATACAAAAAGCCGGAAATCAGTAAAAACACCAAAATAACAACGATTGCAGCAAGCGGAAGGGGATAACCGCTCATATAATTCAGCAGATTGGCGCGCGGATCATACATCATCAGTTTAAAAACAAAATCAGCCGAAACCCATAGAATCAGCCCCAGCAAAATATAGCGCAGCAACATGAGGAGATAATGCAGGCGCTTCGGCACCTTTTTGCGTTTGACTCCGACCTTTCGCGCAACGGCGGCCATCGCATCCTGAAAGGCACCGAACGGGCATATCCAACCGCAAAAGATCGGCCCCAAAACAAAAGAAGCCGCAAAGAACACGGTCATGATCCACGGCTGCTCATTAAACAGAGACAGCGCAGCAAGAATAATCCCGCACACCTGAAATCCCGTCCGCCAAATCCATATGGTTTTTTTACTCAACACAATCGATCCCTCTTCACAAATCCGTGGCCCAACTGCCCGACGTTACAGAGTCTGCTCATGCTCCTTTTATTTTGCAGAATGTCAACTGTTCTATCGCCTAATATAATGGCGTATATTGCGGGCCTTTTTACAAATATAATTACCAAACAAGCCGGCACCAATAATTCGCAAACGATTACACATTGGGTTATGATTGTAGGGAAAAACGGCAGAGAATATCTTGTCATGGATCCGCTGAACCGGGAGAAAACGATCGTCCCTCTGTCAACCCTCTCAAAAAAGATTTACTCCATCCGGATGGTTGCACTGAACTGATCAGCGGTTTCATTCCTCGGAGCCATAACCTTGCGTTCACGGACCCACTCTACCTTTAAAAAGGGTCTCTTTTTTCATGGGAAGTATTGAGCGGAGTGGTATTAATCAGAAAACCTATTCACCGGTAGAATCAGTGGAAATCCGGACAATCTATGGATAGAATCAATGTAAATTTCAGGCTAATCAGGCAAACATCAATTGGTGTTGCGCCGGGCGCGTCAGATTCGTAAGGTTCCGCTCAGTAAGAAACCATTTAACCGAGGAGAATCCCATGAGTGCTGCCGTAAAAATTGAACTTCCCGGCATTGAAAAATTTAAATCAGGCAAGGTCCGCGAGGTCTATGACTTGGGCGACCAATATCTTTTTGTTGCGTCCGACCGCATTTCCGCCTTTGACTGCGTAATGCCCAACGGCATTCCCGACAAGGGCCGCGTCCTGAACATGATTTCCAAATTCTGGTTCGACCGCACCGGCGACGTCGTGAAAAACCATATGATCTCCACCGACGTCAACGACTTCCCGCCCGAGCTCAAAGAACACGCCGAACTGCTGAAAGGCCGCTCCATGCTGGTGAAAAAGGCGGAACTGCTGCCGGTGGAATGTATCGTCCGCGGCTACCTGATCGGCTCCGGCTGGAAGGAATACCAAAAATCCGGCACCATCGGCGGAATGCCCCTGCGCACCGGCTACGAAATGGCCGGCAAGCTCGATGAACCCATCTTTACCCCGTCCACCAAAGCCGATGAAGGCCACGACGAAAATATTTCCATCGACCGGATGAAAGAAATTGTCGGTGAAGAACTGGGCCAGAAACTGATCGACGTCAGCCTCGAACTCTACAAAACCGCCGCCGACTTCGCGCTCACCAAAGGAATCATCATTGCCGACACCAAGTTTGAGTTCGGCATGATCGGCGATGAGCTGATTTTGATCGACGAAGTGCTCACACCCGACAGCTCGCGCTTCTGGCCAGCCGACACCTACAAACCCGGCTCCTCGCCCTTCTCGTTCGACAAGCAGTATGTGCGCGACTATCTCGAAACGCTCGACTGGGACAAAACGCCTCCGGCGCCCGCGCTCCCCGAAGAAGTGGTCATGAAGAGCCGCGAAAAATATCTCGAGGCCTACAAGCTGCTCACCGGCGAAGAGCTCCGCTGTTAACCAGCCGGCTTTGGAGTGCGGCGGGCTGAAGGCTTCTGCGAAGCGGAACTTGACGCCGCTTTAAAACTGGAGATCGACGCCGGTGCACAGCGCCTCAGGCGCGTTAAAAGCGCTGTCGAGCGACTTCGTCGACCTTCGGCCCAGCGCACTCCACACCGATGAAACGTCGGTCCCAAGTAGAGCCTGCGTTATCCGCCGGCTTAGTTGCTGCCCGGTACCGAAGCACTCAATGCACCTTGCGCAGGTGAGAAGGCAGGATG
Source organism: Pontiellaceae bacterium (assembly GCA_016937035.1). The sequence continues at coordinate 3,924 of JAFGWS010000009.1, read as the reverse complement.
CGGAGCTGATCGCGGTATTTGGCGACGGTGCGGCGCGCTATTTTCATGCCCTTATCCTCGAGCATTTTGACGAGCTTGGCGTCGGAGTAGGGTTTCTTTTTATCCTCACCGCGTACAATTTCGGCCAGCGCGGCTTTAACGCTTTCGTTGGAGATGGCCTCGCCGTCGGCGGTCATTACGCCGGGATTAAAGAAATATTTCATGCTCAGCAGGCCGCGGGGTGTCTGCATATATTTTCCGGTTGTTGCGCGGCTGATGGTGGTTTCGTGCACATCGAGCAGCCCGGCAATCGTCTTCATGTTCAGGGGTTTCAGACGAGAGACGCCGTGGTCAAAAAAGTCGCGCTGAATCTGCACAATCTCGACCGCAATGCGGTAAATGGTATCCATGCGCTGATCGATACTCTGAATAAACTGTTTGGATTTGGTTATCTTTTCGCGAATGTAGCTTTTTACCTCTTTGGTGGTATTAGGATCCTTGAGCATGTTCAGATATTTCTGACTGATGAAGAGTCGAGGATAAGGTTTTCGATTCTGTGTAACCACATACTCGCCGTCCTTTTTCTGAACGATGATCTCCGGAACCACGTACTCAATCCGCTCTTCGCTGAAATTACGTCCCGGTTTGGGGTCCAGTTTGGAGACCAGCGCAGCAAGCTCTTTGACACGCTCAAGCGTCAGCCCCATCGCCTTGGCAATTTCCGCATATTTATGCCGCCCCAACAGATCCAAATGATCCGCCACCAAATGATATTCCTGCGTATTTTCTTTTCCGGCACGTTTCAGCTGCAGAAGCAGGCACTCCCGCAGATCGCGTGCACCCACACCGGCGGGTTCAAAGTCATGAATGACGGAAAGAATTTTATCGAGCGTCTCCGCCGGAAAGTTGGGCAGTGCAAGCAGATCTTCTACGTCGAGCTGGAGATAGCCGTCGTCGTCAATATTCCCGATGACGATCTCTGCAATCTTGCGTTCATACTCATTCAGCCCCGAAAGTGCGAGCTGATCCAGCAACTGATCGTGCAGCGAAGAGGATTCCGAAAGCGAATCCATCATATACTGATATTTTTCCTCAGCATCGACTCCGCCGAGCGACTGCAGACCGTCGTAGTGGCCGTCGCCCCACTCCTCGCCGAGCGCCATCAGCTTCTCAAATTCATTATCAAACTCGTCGCGCTCGACATCCTTCGTGCCCTGCTCGATTTCAATTTGCTCGTCGGGCTGTTCCTGTGTGGCTTCGAGAGTCGGATTTTCAGAAAGCTCCTGCTGGATCATCTGCTGAAGGTCGAGCAGCGGCATCTGTAGAATTTCCAATGACTGGAAAAGATGCGGAGCGAGCACCTGCTGCATCTTCATTTCCTGACTCAAAAACAATCCAGTCCTTGTCATACGAGCATAATCATGAGTTCAGGCGCATATCTCAAGCTATCTTTAGCAAAAATCGTTCCATCACACTAATAGTCCATTCACACCCTTGCCAGCCCGCTTCATTTTAGCTAAAAATGCCCGTATGAACAGGAACCCCAAACAGGCACTCGACTTTCAGCACAACGAAATTACGGAATACCACATCTACACGCATCTGGCAAAACTGACCAAAGATGAGAAAAACCGTCAAATCCTGCAGCGTATTGCTGAAGACGAGTTGCGTCACTATAACGACTGGAAAGCCTTCACCGGAAAAGAAATTAGACCGCGCCGTTGGAGCGTTTTCAAATATGTCTCGATCGCGCGGCTGCTCGGCCTCACATTCGCCATCAAACTCATGGAAAAAGGCGAAGAAGCCGCACAGAAAAAATACAAAGAAGTACTCGACGAATCGAACCTGCCGACGTCGATTATTCAGGATGAAAACGATCACGAAAACGAATTGATCGCCATGATTGACGAGGAGCGCCTGCGCTATGTCGGCTCCATCGTTCTCGGGCTGAACGACGCGCTCGTTGAGCTGACCGGTGCTCTGGCAGGACTGACCTTTGCGCTGCAGAACACGCAGCTCATCGCCCTGACCGGAACTATTACCGGGCTGGCCGCCGCACTCTCGATGGCGGTTTCGGAATATCTTTCCACCAAAGCGGAAGCGACGGAGCAGCATCCAGTGAAAGCATCGATCTACACTGGAACCGCGTATGTACTCACCGTGGTTTCGCTGATCGTCCCCTACCTGATCTTTTCCTCATACTATGTCTGCCTCGCCGGCACGCTCTCCATCGCGCTGCTGATCGTTGCCGCGTTTAATTATTACATCTCCGTCGTCAACGAAGTTTCCTTCCGCAAACGCTTTATGGAAATGGCAGGACTCAGCCTCGGCGTATCGGCCATCAGCTTCCTGATCGGGGTGGTGCTCCGCACGTTTGCAGGTATTGAGGTCTAAACGCCCTGTTCTTCTTTCCCTGAACGGTGACCCAGAAGATCCGGTCGGCGCTCGGCCGTGCGTTCAAGCGATTTGCGCCGGCGCCACTCCTCAATCTTTGCGTGGTTTCCACTGAAGAGTATTTCCGGAACCTTCATTCCGCGAAACTCCGGCGGTCGGGTGTATTGCGGATATTCAAGCAGCCCCGAGGAAAACGATTCATCCTCCGTGGCAATCTCTCCGCCGCCCAAAACACCCGGACGCAGCCGCACCACCGCATCAATCACCACATTCGCGGCTAACACGCCGTTCGTCAGCACATAGTCGCCGATCGATATTTCTTCGTCGATCAGCGTCTCACGCACCCGCTCATCCACACCCTCATAGTGACCGCAGACAAAGATCAGATGAGTGTGCTCATCGGCCAAACGCCGCGCATCCGCCTGCTCAAACGTCTTACCGCCCGGCGTCAGCAGAATCACGTGACTCTCGGGCGTCTGGATCGATTCAATCGCGGCAAAGAGCGGCTCCGGTTTCATCACCATACCGGGTCCGCCGCCGAACGGGCGGTCATCGGTGGTATTATGCTTATCGGTGGTAAAATCGCGCGGATTCACCGTACGGAACTGCACCAGCCCGGCCTCCGCCGCCCGCTTCATCATACTCTCCCCCAGAAAACCGTCCAGCATCGAAGGAAAGAGGGTCACCACATCAATTTTCAGCACGTCATTCATATTCGTTTTTTAACAGAAGAGCGCAAAGGCCCCAAAGAAAAAAGAGCGGGCCGGAGCTCGCTCTTTTTTTCGTATTCCGAATCGGAAAGAGGTTTAGTCAACCACTTCAATCATGGCCTTACGGCCCTGTTTAGCGGCCATCGAATTCAGAAGGGTTCGAATAGCCCCGACCGTTTTCCCATTCTTCCCGATGATCTTGCCCACATCCTTGGCATTGCAGCGCAATTCAAAGATGATGGTTTTTTCGCCGTTGACCTCAATCACCTGCACTTCATTCGGTGCATCGACCAAAGATTTAATGATGCTCTCAAGTATCTGCTTCATGCCTACGCTTTATCTTCTTCGGACGCAGCTTCGGCAGACTCTTCAGCTGCAGGAGCCTCTTCAGCAACTTCTTCCTCAACAACTTCTTCAGCGGCTTCTGTTCCAGCAGCAGGAGCCTCTTCAGCAACTTCTTCCTCAACGACTTCTTCAGCGGCTTCCGCTTCAGCAGCAGCGGCCACTTCTTCTTCCTTCACTTCGCCGGAAACAGCTTTTTCAACGGGAAGCTCACGCGCTTTTTTGATCAGGCTGTTGGCGGTATCGGAAGGCTGAGCTCCGGTGCCGAGCCAGTAGTCAACGCGGTCCAGGTTCAGCGAAAAGTTATTGCCTTCCTGTTTGGGGTCATACCAACCCAACGTTTCAATGAACCGTCCTGTGGTCGCATAGCGTCCGTCCTGAACGATTACACGGTAGAATGCGGCATTGCGGCTGCCCATTCTGCGAAGTCGAATCTTTACTGCCATATCGTATTTTCTCCGTATGTATATCCCTGCATTTCGGGTAAAGGGGCTACTTT
>JAFGWS010000062.1 GCA_016937035.1 Pontiellaceae bacterium | reverse complement strand
GCGGAAGAGCACCATCATCATGATCAGCACGACCACAAAGCTGCTGAGCAGCGAGCTGCGCATTCCGGCAACCATCTTGTCCTGCCACTTGACGTTGATGTAGGTGAGCCCGGCCCATTCGATATCGAGCGCTTCCGGCGGCGGGTTTTGTGCAATCCACTGCTCGGTCTGATCGACGACCGTCTGCATGTCGGTGTTATCGCCGCTCTTGAGCTGAATCCAGAGGTTGAGCTCGTTGTACTCTTTGGTAATGAGGTGGAAGAGGCTGTCCTTTTTCTTGGTGCCTTCGAGCTGAAAGAAGACGGGACCGACGGCGGCGGGGGTCGGCGGAATCGTGTAGTAGGCCGCATTGCGCTCTTCGGATGCGCCGGCATCGTAGTTCAGCTCATAGTTGGCTTTTTTGAGCGCGTCTACGGCGGAGCTGGTCTTCCCAACCTTCTTGAGCGATGCGAGGAACTGCTGCAGCCGCTCAACGTATGCGAGCATTTCCGGCTGCTTAAATGCCGGGGCCATGGAGTTGGCGCGTATTTCAAAAAGGGCGTCGCGGAAGGAGAGTTCGGTGAAGCGGTCTGTAATTTCCAGCGCTTGGTCCTGAAGATCTATGCCCGAGAGCTGAGCATAAGGCTTCATACTCGATTCAAAAAGGACGCGCGTTTTTTCGTCGCCTTCTTCTTCGATGGCGGCGAGTACGTCGTCGAACGTCAAGCCTTCGGGTTCCAGATAGGCGATGGTATCGCCCAGCGCGTACCACGCGCCGCTGGCGGACTCGTCGAGCTCTGCCGCCAGTCCGGCCAGATCAACAAAGCAACGGTCTTCATCATAGTTCGGGACGGATTCGGGATTGGTATTCGCTTCGTCCAGCCTGGCGAGCAGAATGGCGGTTTCATCAGGGTAGGTTTCTCCGAAGCGCTCGACAATGGCGTTGCGGATAATTTCGGTGCGCTCGGTGCAGGTGGGCGTGGTTGCCGACTTGGGCTTGAGCGTCAGATAAGCCGTGTAGGTCCCGCCGAAGTGGGAGTTGAGCACATCGTCGGCCACCCGGATTCGATGGTTCTTGGTGAACCACTTGACCGGGTTGTCATTGATGTTGATTCGGGAGATGCCGTAGACCGATACCGCGAGGATGGCGGCGGTCAGGAATATGATCGCTTTCCAGCGGCGATAAGAGAGAGCACCGAGGCGGCTCAGGGAGCGCCCGAGCAGGCCGACTTTCGGCTCGTCCGTTGCCGGTTTGAGCTGATCAAGCATCTTGGTTCGGACGAAGAGCATGATGTAGGCCGGGACAAAGGTCATCGTCAGAACCCACGCCAACGCAACCCCGAAAGCGACGTGTGCGCCGAATACGCGCACCGGCGGAATCGGCGTAAACACCAGCGATGCAAAACCGGCAATGGTGGTGAGTGAGGTGTAGAGCATCGGCATGAACAGGTGTCCGATCACGTGTTTGATCGTTTCTGCTTTATCGCGGAAGCGCGGGTAGGTGTCGAAAAATTCGCTCAGAATATGCACCGAGTCGGCCACAGAGATCGGCATCAGGAAGATCGCAATCATCGAGCTCATGATATGAACGGGATAGCCGAGGCCGATCAGCAGGCCCATTGTAACGACCACGCTGATGACGGCCACGAGCATCGGCGCAATAATGAGCGAGATGCGCCGGAAGAAAAAGAGCAACAGCAGAAAGATGGCGAGTCCGGCCAATGGCGCGGAGGAGGCCATCTGCACGAGCATCTCAATGCCGAAGGTGTCCTGAGCAACCGGCTGGCCGGTGATGAAGACCTGATTTTCATTGCCCCAGTCTTGTGTCAGCTTTTCCACGAGATTGGCAACGTTGTAGGAATAGGTCTTGGCCTTGATCGGGATATAGAGCGCGATTGCTTTTCCATCTTCCGAGACCAGCGTTCCGTTATAGAGCGGGTTGTTCATGGCGTCGTCGCGGATCGCCAGCGCTTCCTCACGGGTCGTCGGCGCCCGTTCCATCAGGTATTCGATCGCCAGTTGCCCTTGATCAGCCTGCCGAATATTATCCACCACGCTGGGGCTGATAATCTCGGATTTAATAATTGCGGGGGCCCCCTTTTCGTCGAACAGATCGTTGACATCGTTGCCGAATACTTTTGCGAGCGTGCGCTTCCAGAAGCTCTTCGGTTCGAGTTCGGGAACAAAGGGTTTTCCGTCGCGCAGCGTTTCGGGTTTTCCGTCCGCGTTTTGATGCAGGTCGAGCAGCTCCTGCGTCAGCTGATCCATTTTGCCGAGCGTGTCGACGTTAAAGATGCCATCGGGATTGGTTTGGTTGACGATGCCAACGATCACAAAGTCGTAGAGGTTGTAACGCTGTTTCACCTTGTTGTGGATGACGCGGACGGGTTCGTTTTCAGAAAGCATGTTTTCCGGATCATTATCGAAACCGACTTTGGGGAACTGAATGCCGAAAAAGGCGACGGCTGCCAGGCTCAAGGCCATGATGAGCCACGGGAGTCGAATACTGAACGAGGTCATCTTTAAACGTCTCATTACGGTTCCTTTCGTTGCGCGCATCTGAAGAGCTTATATATATGTCTCTGCTTGTCTAGTCCTTTATGCCGCAGAAGCAGCATAGGATCTACCCTTGCTGCACCTCCAAGCTTGACCCTCAACGCCCGGAAACCTACTGTGACCGCTCAGGAAATGATTATGAAAGAATTTACACAGAACGACCTCATTAACTTTCTTCCGCGCTTTAAAACCTTCGTCGGCATTGACTCCGACGGCTGCGTCTTTGACACGATGGAGATCAAGCAAAAGGATTTCTTCCATCCCCACATTATTCGACACTGGGGGCTGGAAGCGATCGAACCACAGGTACGCTCAGCGGCGGAGTTTACGTATCTTTACTCCACCTTCCGCGGGCTCAACCGCTTCCTTGGTCTCTGCAAAACGTTCGAACTGCTTCGCGACTGGCCCGAAGCCCGCGAAAATGCAGACATCCCCGATCCCACCGATCTGCGTCTCTTCTGCGACTCTGGCGGCCCACTCAGCAATGCCACCATCGCGGAGGAAGCACAGCGCACCGGGAGCAAACTGCTCGCGCAGGCGTACGATTGGAGCATAGCGCTCAACGATGACATCGACCGCAATATGCCCGCCCCACCCCACTTTATAGGCACAGAGAAGGCTCTTCAACGCATTCAGAAAACCTCTGACGCGATCGTAATCTCCCAAACGCAGGCCGTCGCCCTGCTCAAGGATTGGGAGCGCGACAACCTGGCCCAATATGTATCCGTCATCGCCGGCCCGGAGCTGGGCAGCAAGGTGGACCATTTTTCTATGGCCGCCGTCAACCGCTACCCCGCCAACGCCATTCTTATGATCGGCGATGCGCCCGGCGACCTCGCCGCTGCACAAACCATCGGCTGCAACTTTTTCCCGATCAACCCCGGACACGAAATTGAAAGCTGGCAGCGCTTCCTCGACGAAGCCTACGACCAATTCCTCTTCGGCGGCTTTTCAGATGAATATCAACATCAGCTCAACCACGAATTTAAAGCCCTTCTTCCCCACACCCCGCCGTGGGAAAAAACCGATTAACCACGAAGCCACAAAGATCACGAAGAATGACTATTTAGAACCTTCGTGCGCTTCGAGTCTTCGTGGTGATATATGGATTACCGCATCATGGAAACAGAAAAAATAAAACACCTGCTGAACCGATTTAAAAACGGCGAGACCGATTTGGAGCAAACGCTCAATACGCTCAAACACCTGCCGTTTGAAGATATGGGATTTGCCAAAGTCGACCACCACCGTGCCCTGCGTACCGGCTACCCCGAGGTTGTCTTCTGTCAGGGGAAAACCTATGAGCAGGTGGAAAAAATCTATGACTCACTCCGGCAGCACAACGAAAACGTCCTGTTGACCCGCGCTGAACCCGGGCTGTTTGATCACCTGCACAAGATGGATCCGCGCCTCGTCTACAACGAACTTGGACGAACCATTTCTCTTGAAACGCAACTCCGCGAAAAATGCGGAAGCGTGCTCGTCATCTCCGCAGGCACCGCCGACATTCCTGTGGCTGAAGAGGCCGCCGTCACCGCCTCGCTCTCGGGTGCAAAGGTGGAGCGGCTCTACGACTGCGGCGTCGCCGGCATACACCGGCTCCTCGCCCAAAATGAAAAGATACAGTCTGCGCGCTGCATCGTTGCGGTCGCCGGCATGGAAGGCGCCCTCCCCTCCGTTGTCGGCGGGCTTGCGCCCTGCCCGGTCATTGCTGTGCCCACCTCCGTCGGCTACGGTACACACTTGGGCGGGATCGCGCCGCTCTTCACCATGCTCAACTCCTGCTCCCCCAACATTACGGTTGTCAACATCGACAACGGATTCGGCGCGGGCTTTTGTGCGGCCATGATCAACAAAACGCCCCGCGACCGATAAGAACACAGGACTTCTGTTATTCTCCGAGGTAGATCAGCAGTTTGTCCTGACACAGCGCCACGAGATCGCCGATGCCGTCGCCGTTGAGGTCGCCGCTTTCGAGGTCATGCGGTTCAACTCCTCGGGAACTGCTGCTGTCGGAAAAATCGGTAATGAGGAACACTTCAAAGCCGAGTTCCCGAATCAGCATGTCCTCTTTCTCTTGAATGATTTCGATGGAGCGGTTGGCGGTATCGAGCAGCGCAATCATCGGCTGCGGCGGTTCGCCCAGCTCAATATCTCTGGCATAAACCAGCAGGGGATCATCGGCGGGCGAGGTGTATTCTGCGGCCATGACGGCTTCGAGACGCTTGCCGTTGCCGACGACTTCGTCCACACCATCCTGACCGATCAGGAGAATAACGTCGTGATGTCCATTCTGGAGCTGAACCAGATTAAAAATGGTTTGGTCAGCGTCTGAAACGTGAATTTTTCCCCAGTCACTTTCTTCGTCGGAAAAGTAGACGAGATCGCTGGAGCTGCGGTCAAAAAACAGCGTCCCGGCGGAGCCGTCGTTGAGGGCATAGGCGCAGGCCGCAATGAGTTCGCCCTGCGGATTTTCCGGATTATATTGGCGGATGACTTCATAGTGATCCTCTTTCCACTCAAAGCGGCGGGCGACTGCACCTTGTGTTACGGTCAAAAATTCGCCGCGTCCGGATTTTTCAAGGTGGAAATTTTCTCGACTCACCTGCTGTGCAATGGCTCGGAAAGATTCTGCGCCGAGTTCTTTAAGCCCGTCTTTGCTGTGAATATACATTTTGGGCGTTTCGTAGGGAATAAAGAGCAGGATGCCTGTTTTGTCGTTCGGGAGGCTGTATGCAAGGATATCGGTGGGTTCATTCCGCACGTCGAGTTCGATCATTTCCGGTTCGCTCTGAACGTCTGCAAAGCGGGCAAGCTGTAAGTTTCCGTCGTCGTCCTTACAGACCAGCCAGCATGCTTTTCCGGATTCGATTCCGCAGCCGGCGAGTACCTCTCCGGGGGTTTTAAGCACCTTGGGAAATTGGTCGAGCGTTCCGGCCGAGTGGACCGCCGCAATCTTTTCTTTGGTACTCAGCACCAGTACATCCCCGTTGGACAGTTTGGACATGCGTTCAATCTGCGAGAGAGAGTCGATCGGGGTCGGGTGAGGATTCAGCCCGTTTTCGACGCCGGCATAAAGGTGGATGCGAGAGAGTTCCGGCGCTGCAACCAGCAGGTCAAAAAATTTATCGCCGTTAAAATCACCCACAAGCCAGGCGGGTTCATTCTGCCCGCCGGTTCCTTCAAATCCGATGCGCAAAGGGGAGGTTTCCTGCGTATCCATCAGCGCCGGACGATCGCTTTCTTCGAAACGATACGTGCGGAATCCGAGGCGGCTTTGAAGGACAACGCCGAGTTTGGGATCATTACCGTCTTTGCCGAGAAGGATTCGATATTGGCTGGGCGGCAGTTTAATGGGCTGTTCCACACCGAATTCTTCATCGCCCTGTCCGTAGCGGATGGTCAGCGGCGAGGTGGAAGAGGAAAAGAAAAAGATGAGGTCTTTGATCCCGTCGGAATTTACGTCAGCCACGTCGGCACTGATGCAGTTTGATCCGGAAAAGTTGAGGGTCTCTTTTTTCTGAAAGGGAGCGTTTTCGGTGTTCCAGAAAATCTCCAGCTTGTTTCGCCGACAAATGACGAGATCTTTACGCTCATCGGCATTCAGATCTTCAAATCGGATGGCGGAAATTTCGCTCAGGTCTTTCATGAAAAACGGATCTGGATCCGCAAAAGAGCCGTCGGCCTGTTGATAGCGGATCTGCAGCCCGAGGCTGCCGCCGAAGGTGATGAGGTCTTTGCGCCCGTCGTTGTTCAGATCTTCCACGTGCAGGTCGCCGATGCCTTGGTCGACAATAATGCCGCAGTCGTCAAAACATTCCTCGAGCGCGGGCAGATCGCCCGGATTCTCCAGATTGGGTTTGCGCATCAGAATTTCAAGGCGCGAGACATTGTTGTTGGCGAAGATAACGTCGTCGAGACCATCCTGATTCAGATCGTCGACCGTCAGGCGGGAGGCCCCTGGTTTGAAGGTGTAAATTTCCAGCGGACGGAAACCGATCGTCCGTTGCTGCGCAGCATCTTCGGCGGCAATCGAAAGGCCGGCGGCCATGATCAGGGCGGCAGCGCAGTGGATCGGTTTGACGGGAAAAAACGGGCAGCGGGTTTCACGGTTTGTTTTCTTCACACCAGGTTCCTCTGTTGAGTTATATACTATGCAGAATAATCAGTTTTGGATAACGGCGCGGATATGGATTCCTTCGGGCGTTTTTTCGCTGTAGGAATAGATGGCCTTAAAGAAGGATGCCAAATGCTCCGCCGGCGGCATTTTGCTCAGATCCGGAAGCGAGATCGGAATGTCATACACGTAAAAGTAATCATCGAGTATCATGGCGTACTCTTCGGTCTGGATCAGATCAGCGAGAAACTTGATGTATTTCTTGGCGTCGAAAAGCGAAAAGCGGAATGCAGACGAGGGAATCACGTTGCGGCTGTCGCGGACGATCGGATTCTGCGAGAGTGCGGAGGGTTTATCCACACTCCGCACCGCCTGTTGAACGGTCTCTGTGTTGCCGATGATCAGATAGCCGTTGATCACGGAGAAGGCCAATTGGGCTTCCGGCTCAGTGATCAAATCGCTGGTGAGATAGAGGGTGTGGTCGAGGAAATCGACGGTTTCGATCATCATTTCGACCTGCGGCTTTACGGCTGGGGCCCCCAGAATCGCTTCGATGGTGCGTTTAAAGGCGTCGCTGTTATTCAGGCTGAACGCAAACAGGTCCTCTACTCGGTTGCCTTCTGAAAGGGAGTAATAGGTATATTCTGTTCCCAGATGAGCCAACAGGTCCATTTCAAGGTCAACCCCCGTTTCCCTGCGAACCATCGTCATGATCGAATCAATTTGGGTTTCTAATTCCGGAGAAATTTCTGCAACCACACGTTTTACCTCCTTCCAAAAGCCGGGCAGATCCAGACGGCCGACTTCCAGCAGAGAAAAATCTTTTGGGATAAAGCCCGCTGTGGGCAGTTTGACCGGACGGGTGTCGAGCAGGGTAAAGATTCCCTTGTCGGTACGGCGGGCATAGAGGGTGCCGTCCAGAACAACCTCGTTCTCCTGGAGGGTAAGATTCAGTGTGCATTTATCGAGATCCAATAGGCCCATGGCACCGATCAAATTTTCGGCTTCCGCCAGCTCTGCGCCTTCGCTTTCACGGAGAAGCTGGTTGATCAGTTTCTTGATTTCTAAATTAGCGGTTACGCTGGGGGTGCCGCTTGGCTCTTCGATTTTTTCTTTTTTGAGTTCAATAATGGAGCGTTCCACCCACTCTTTCTTTGGGCCAAGCACCAGTGTATCGTTGAGCTGAGCCTGCCACAAAGAATATTCCCACTCGGTCCCGGCTTCATAGATATACTGAACCACTTCTTCACCTTGGAACGTATATTTTTTGGTAATGACGGGGTCTTGCTCGGAAAGCTTTTGATCCAGTTCCAGCGAATGAATAAAATCTTCTCTGCTCATGGCGGCAATCAGGTAGGAGTCCTCCATCTCCGCATCAAAACTCATAATGAACTCACCCTCGTTCATTTCGATCTCTTCCTGGATCACTTTCGCCATTTCGGCATCGTCATACATATTACTCGCAATGAGTGCCTCCCATTCCTTTCCTTGAAGCGGGTTGCCGAGAAAATCCTGAACCTGTTCGTCCGCCCAGAGTTTTCCAAACGAGGTTTTCTCAAGCATTTTTACACCTTCTTCAATGTTGGAGATGCGAATGTAAAGGGGCGAATCCGACGGAAGCAGATCGAGTCGTTCCAATGCAAACGAGGAGAGCGGTAGCGCAATGAGTGCAGCAAATGTAGTCAGGATATTTTTTTTCGTCATGGCTTAGTCCTTTTGGTTTCGTAATAAAATGTGGTGGTGCAGCCCGGTGTCTGTTTTCTCCGTATAATAATAGGAGGTATGCAGAAATGATCCGATATAGTTGAGCGAGATTTCATTTTCTTCCAGTTCTTCCTCCATCGGAGAACCATTTTTTGAGCGTACGCCGAAGAAGATGTTAAAGCTGTGGTCGCTCAGGCGCGCGGAGAGGAGTGCCGTGGTTTTTTTATGGTTGGTTGCGCCGTAGATAAAGGCATTTTTCGGGGCCAGTTTAAGGCTTTCTGTCAGCAGGTCGGCGGATCCTCGGTTGGCATTTCCATTCATGCGCAGGATGGATTCGCGGACATTGACCAGATTGCCCAGCAAAAGCAGTTGGTCGGTGGCGCACAGCGCCAATGCGTGATCTTTTCCGGCGTCCTGGGTCAGGGTATAAATAGTTTTTCCTCTGAAGTCCGTTCCAGAAATTGCTGCAGCAATCGACTGCATTTGCGGTGCGGAAAGAATCGTTCCGAGTGTCTGCTGAAGCGCCGGACCGTTGTTCAGCTCCAGTGCCGCGACCCAGCGCTGGTTGGTGTTCTGCAGGGTCGAATAGGTGTAGTATGTGCTGCCGAGATGAGCAAATACGTCGTTTTCCAGATCGGCTCCAGTCAGCGCCTTGATCTGTTGTAGCAGTGCGCTGAACTGCAGTGCGGTTTCCATCGAAGCATTGGAGAGGATCGAGGGAAGTTCTTTCCACAATCCGTTCAGGGTCAGTCTTCCGACGGAGATGGAGGTTACTTCGTCGGGAATCAACCCTTTCGGCAGTGGTGTCCGCGGAGAGGTTTCCAGCAGGCGGAAAATTCCTTTTTTGAGGTCGCTGACCTCCAGGTTAAAATCAACAGCAAAGCCCTCTGCTGTTTCGTCGATGCTGATGGAACAGTCGCCGATTCCAAGAAGGCCCAGAGCGCTATAGAGCTTCTCTTTTGCAGCACGTTTTTCAGGCTCCGTCTCATTTTCAATGCTCGATCGAATCAGGGCCTGCACGGGGATGACAGCGCGGACGCCGCTGAGTTTTGTTGCGTCAACCTTTTCTTTAGAGAGGCGAACGATGCTGCTCTCCAGCCACTCGCGGTCCGTGCTGAGCAGGAGGGTGTCCTTGAGCTGGGCTTTCCAATAGGGGTGCTCGGGGTCGGCTCCAGAGATATATTGGATAATCTCCTGCTCTCGGAAGGTTACTTTCTTGATGATAATGTCAGTATCCAATTTTTCCTGAAGCCACTCGCTGCGTTTTAAACTCTCCTCGTACGCGGCTTCATCCATAGCGGCCGCCAGATAAAACCCTTTTTCGTCGGATATTAATTCAACTTCACCTTTCAGAAAAGGGAGTTGCGCATACAGGAGTTGGACGCCCAGCGGCAGCTTCCCCTCTCCCAGCATTGTCTCAATCTTCCTGGAGAATGCGGTGTAACAATTCTGAAAACGGGTGTCTGCACGCAGATCGTTGAGTGCAGCCTGATCGAGCATTTCCTGGAAGTCGGAATAATTGCCGATCTGAATCTGCGGGCCCTGTTTTTCCGGCAAAAGCTCTTTACGCTCGATTCCCTGAGTAACGAGAGGAAGTCCTGCAGCGAGAATGCATGCTCCGGTTTTAAGGTTCTTCAGCATAATCCGCCTCCGCCTGTTCGCTCATAAACTTTCCCGGACGCCGCGGGGCATCCGGATAAACATAGCCCGATTCCGAATTGCTCGCGTCGTATGCAAACGCATCGATATGGTCCAGCATATAGGTGGCGTGGCGGGCTGGAATCGCAAAATTCAGCCCCTCCATGTCGGAAACGCCCATATTGATGATACCGATCACCTGCCCGCGCGCATTAAACAGCGGACCGCCGGAGTTGCCCGGGTTTACCGGTGCATCAATTTGGAGATAAAGAATCCCTTCAAAGTTTCGATGCGTCTGGCTGAGTACGCCTTCCGTGACCGAGCGCTCCAGCCCGAGCGGATTGCCGATCGCAAATACCGTTTCGCCGATGCCCAGCTCCTCCTTCGGTGCAAAAATAACCGGAGTAATTTCGGTTTCCGGATTCTTTACGCGCAGGATGGCAATGTCATGAAACGGTGTAGTGGCCACAATTTCAACGTCGTTATGAACAACGCGGCGAAGAACTTTGCCTTCCTGTAGAAACTGCGTCACGGAAACCTTGGTTTCTCCCGCAATGACATGAAAGTTGGTGATCAGGTAGCCCTCTTTGTTAATGAAGAATCCGGAGCCGAGTCCGCCCGGCGTTTTGACCAGCACAACGGCCGGCGCATAAAGTTTGGTGGCCTCAGAGGTGGTCAGCCGTTTCGAAGCAGCGACACTGTAGAGCGAGTTTTCGCTGGTTTCAGCGATCGGCAGTTCGGTGGTGCCGATTTTTTCAAAGACCGAAAGAATCTCGCTTTTTGGAATTCTCAACACATCGAACTCGAGATCCACGATCATGGCATCGTCGGTTTGTTTAATGACGGGAGCCTCAATCCGTGTCCCCCCTTTAAGTACAATTTCATTGCCGAAGGCGAGAGGCACCAGTCCGGCACAAATAAAGAGCAGCGTTCTTTTCATAATGGTCCCGAGTGTTATTTGATGATCGCTGGAACCTATCTGAAAATATCCCTTATGTCATGCGGAAATCTTTTTGAAATCGAAAGAAAAAGAAGCCAACTGCTGCATCTGGAAGCGGTCCCCTGATGATCGATTTCCCTCTTTCTCTCCCCATCATTTCAATATCCCATTTCTTTCAGCAGGCGGGAAAGAGATGCAAGGCGCTCGCCGATCAGTTCGTCGTCCTTGCCGAGCGCGTCACGGAAGAGCTGGATGTCCTCGTCAATCATGGGATTGTCGGTGCATACCGACACGGTCATGGCGTCACCCTGCAACCCGATGCGGTCGATCTGCGGATGCTGCGGATCATAAAGCCCCGGGATTCTGTACGCCTCCCGGAAATATTCCAGAGACCGGCAGACGAGGATCGCCAGATCCAGCACCCGATGCAGAGGAAGCTCCTCGGATTGTCTCGACCACTTTCCCCCGGTATGCCGCCACACCTTGGCGGAAATATCGATCCGCCCGCGGTCATTCCACTGCGCAAGTCCCAGCGAAAGCCCCTGCGCATCCGATTGGTTTGCGTTTCTTCCATCGATGGCCGCGTAATCCTCCGAGACAATGACCGGCTTGTGCTTCAGCGTTACAGGAATCTTCATGTTCATCTCCTTTGGTTTATAATTTACTGCGTTTATGAACTACTAAATTTTTAAATGCAATCCCCAAATCGGCCAAAGCTCAAACCCAACCAGGACACCCTGAAACGTGAACTACAAACGGATTTGCAAACACGTAACGGAGGGCGAGGTTTCGCCTGCCTTATCCGTATTGCGGGCATCCCTACCTGCTCATCTGTATTTGCATCAAGCGCTGGGTGTGTGTTTATCATCTCGCAGAGGCGCGGCGGCGCGGAGGGAAAACATACAAGATTGGGGCTTATGCAACATTTGCGGCAACAGGATTTGATTGTTCGATCTTTTTGCCGCATTATGTTCTCAAAAGGTTACGTGGCGGACTGAACCACAAAATGAGAGATGAACGACCTATTTTATACAGGAGTATGAGATGAAACCCAACTACCCGGCCGCGCTACTGATGCTGATCCTTCCCATCACATGGACTTCAACGTCCTTGGCCGATGCAGTGCCATTCACCTACACCACCAACAGCGTCGCCATCACCATAACCGGCTATACGGGTACCGGGGGCCATGTCGAAATCCCGAGTATCATCGACGGTTATCCCGTTACCAAGATCAGCTCCTTTGCGTTCCGCGAATGCACCAATCTGACGAATGTGGTGATCCCCGACAGCGTTATCACCATTGGCGAGGGTCTATTCGGTGGGGCGTTCGAAGGATGCACCGGCCTGACGGAAGTGGTGATTCCCGATAGCGTCACCACCATTGGCGAGGGGGCGTTCAGTGGATGCACCAGTCTGAAAAACATTACCGTGGCTGCTGAAAACTCGAGCTACGCCAGCCTAGACGGCGTGCTGTTTAATAAGGCACTCTCAAGGCTGGTTCAGGTTCCCGGAGGATTGGTCTCCTATGCGATCCCCGACAGTGTCACTACCATTGGCGATGAGGCGTTCTATGGATGCACTAGTCTGACGAATGTGGTGATCCCCGACAGCGTCACCACCATTGGCGAAAGTACGTTCCGTAGATGCACCGGCCTGACGGAAGTGGTGATTCCCAACAGCGTCACCAGCATTGATATGTTTGCGTTCTCCGGATGCACCAGCCTAACAAATGTGGTGATCTCCGACAGCGTCACCAACATTCGCCTCTATGCGTTCGCCACATGTTCCAGTCTGACGGAGGTGGTGATTCCCAACGGTGTCACCACCATTGGCTGGGGGATGTTCCTTAATTGTTCTAATCTGACAGAAGTAGTGATCCCCGACAGTGTCACCCGCATTCTCTATGATGCGTTCGAAGAATGCACCTGCCTGACGGAGGTGGTGATTGGCAGCGGCGTCACCCAGATCGGCGACTCTGCGTTCAACAAATGCACCAGACTGCATGAGGTCTATTTCGAAGGGAATGCGCCCACAGCTCCGGATAATGTTTTTGAGGGCGGAAGCGGGACGGTCTATTATTTGGAAGGGAGTACCGGCTGGGGCGACACCTTTGGCGGCTGGCCTACTGCTCTCTATCAACCTGCCCCAAGCTCGAAGGCTGAAGAAATGTAACGCAGCCCTTTGAGCGGCAATTGAACAAACACCGCAATCAGCAAAAGATGGTTTAGACGAGGACGTCGCATTTACGAAACACACTCAAAAAACTGACGCGCGAGGGCAATGCGAGATGATCGTTTTTCACAACCTGACCATTTGAACAGATCGGAATATCCGGAGGCTTCTTACCGGTGCGCAAGATTGACATGATCCAAACCCTCGGCATTAATAGACAGATGTTTATGGATTCCAATTCCATCGAAGAGCAATTAGCAAACGTTCAGTCGGTTATGCTGAACTGTCTGAACGGCACCCGTCTGTCTCAACTCCTTCCCGCCAACAACAACCTGCCGGCCTGCGGTAAAATGCTGCGTTCTCAGCTGTTGCTCACCGTCGGCCAAGCCAACGGGCTCGACGAACAGACGCTGATTCATGCGGCCGCTGCAGTGGAGATTATTCACACGGCCAGCCTGCTGCACGATGATGTAATTGACGGCGGCACCCTGCGTCGCGGTGCACCGACATTTTGGAAGAAGCATGGAATCAACGGAGCCATCCTCTTCGGCGACCTGCTTGTCGTTAAAGGCCTGAATCTCCTGACCGAAATCAACCGTCCTGACCTTCTGCGGGAACTCATTCAAATGTCAGCGCAGGTCTGTGTCGCCGAAGTGGAGCAGGAACTGCTGTTGCGCGGATCGCCGGGAAGCTGGGCGGAGTGTGAACAGATTGCCCGCGCAAAGACCGGATCGCTTTTCGCCTTTTCCGCTATCGCAAGCAGCGATGGATCAGCAGAACAGACTGCTGCTCTGCGCGAAGCCGGTTACCTTCTGGGCACCGTCTACCAGTTGGCCGACGACATACTCGATGCCTCCGGGAATGAGGCCGTTTCCGGAAAAACACTGGGAACCGATGATCAACGAGGAAAGACCACGGCGATCACGGCTAAAAAGGATGCTCCGCAGGATTCGACTGCGTATATATACACGCTGCTGGATGCTTCGGCTCAACAACTGAATGCGTGGCCTGAACTGCAAATAACATGGTATGAGTTCATCGAATCCGCTATAAAGCCCATTCTCAAGAAGCATCTGATTTTCGCGTAACGCACAACCCAAACAAGGAGCCCGTCGTGGCCGAGTTTAAAATAAGCAAAGGCTTCAATCTCAGAATATCAGGAAAGCCGAAAGCCGAAATAGAAGCGTATGCCCAACCGCAGACCTTTTCGGTTTACCCGACCGAATTCGAGGGCGTTAAACCGCGTTTAAAAATTGAAGCGGGCGATTTGATTAAGCGCGGAGACCTTCTTTTTGAAAATAAAAAGGATGAGCGCATGCGCTTTCGGTCACCCTGCGCAGGAACGATTAAGGCGATCCATTTAGGGGCGCGCCGGTTTCCGGCGGAAATCGTTATCGAGCGCGCAAAGCAGGATGAGAGCGTCACATTCGAATCCTACAACCGCGATTCGCTGAAGGCACTCACCCGCGAGCAACTGGTCGATCACCTGCTCCACAGCGGATTGTGGCCGCTGATCAAACAACGTCCGTTTTCCAGGATTGCCGACCCCGCCACCTCGCCCAAAGCCGTTTTTGTAAACGCCGCCGGAACCGCCCCCTTTCAGGCCGACTTCAGTCTGATTCTTCGGGGCGATGAAGAAGCTTTCCAGCTCGGACTCGATGCCATGGCCAAGTTGACAGAGGGCAAAGTACATCTGTGCAAAATGGCCGGAGCCGAAATCCCCCACGTTGAACAGGTTGAAAATCACACCTTCTCCGGCAAACATCCGGCGGGCAACACCAGTGTACATATCAACCGCATATCCCCTATCCTTCCAGGCGATGCGGTTTACACCATCCCGGCTCAGGATGTCATTCTGATCGGCAAACTGCTGCAGACCGGCGAGCTTCCGCAGACCAAAGTGATTGCATTGGGCGGACCGGCGGTGAAGGAGGAATACCGAAAACATTATCGCGTCCCTCTTGGCGCTGACCTTAAACCCCTCTTCGAAGAGGCGCTGGAGGGCGACGAGGTCCGCATTATTTCCGGTAATGTCCTCTGGGGCGATCAGGTGACGGCGGAGTCCGCCGTACGCTATTACGGCGCTGAGTTTTTTTCCCTCGAAGAGGACCGCTCGCGCCATCTCTTCGGATGGACCACGCCGGGGCTGTTTCAATACAGCGCTCATCGCGTTGCGCTCTCCACGTTGCTGAGCCGCAAGAAGGAGTGGAAACTCGGTACCAACCTGCACGGCAGCAAGCGCGCGATGGTTGTAACAGGCTGGATGGACCGCTATCAGCCGCTCAATATTATGACCGACGTTCTCGTCCGCGCGGCACTCGCGCACGACACGGAGGAGATGATTCAGCTCGGCATTCTCGAAACCGACCCGGAAGACTTCGCGCTGGCGGCCTTTACCGACCCGCACAAAACCGACGTCTGCGGCATTATCAAACGCGGCCTCGAAGAAATTGAAAACGAAGGACTCTGACCTTAATCCACAGATTTCGCAGATTTACTCAGATTATTAAATGAATATTAAATACACAGCCAAAGATGATCCTGAAACCTACGCCATTATTGGTGCAGCAATGGAAGTTCATAAGGAGCTGGGCTGCGGCTTTCTCGAACGAGTTTATCAGGAAGCATTGGCCATCGAATTTGCTCATCGAGGAATCCCATTTTCAAAGGAGCAGGAACTGCCGATTTCATATAAAGGAGAAAAATTGGAATCAACGTACCGCGTCGACTTTTTCTGTTTCGGAACCATTCCGGTGGAGGTTAAAGCAATCGATGCACTAACGGGGAAAGAAACTGCACAGGAAATAAACTATTTGAAAGCCAGTCATTCTAAAAAGGGATTGCTCCTCAATTTTGGAACTCAGTCACTTCAATACAAAAGGCTTGTCAACTAATCTGAGGTAATCTGAGAAATCTGTGGATAAAAATGATATGAAAATCCTATTCAATCTCATGGAAAAGAAGGTGGCGCCTCACTTTAAAAAGGGCGGCAAATTGGCGCGGCTCTATCCGCTCTACGAAGCCGGCGACACCTTTGCGCGAACACCGGCGGAGGTGACGCACAGCGCGCCGCACGTGCGCGACGCCATGGACCAGAAACGCCTGATGATCCTTGTGATCTACGCCCTGATGCCCTGCCTTTTCTTCGGCATCTGGAACGCGGGGCATCAGTTTAATCTGGCCAACGGCATTGACGCGACGCTTAAGGCCGATCTACTGCGCGGCTCGGCGATGGTCCTGCCGATCGTGTTTGTCTCCTATCTCGTGGGCGGGATCTGGGAGGTGCTCTTTGCCGTTGTGCGGCGGCACGAAATCAACGAGGGCTTCCTCGTTACCGGTCTGCTGTTCCCGCTGGTGCTTCCCCCGACGATTCCGCTCTGGCAGGTGGCCGTCGGTATCTCGTTCGGCATCGTAATCGGCAAAGAAATTTTCGGCGGTGTGGGCTATAACATTTTAAACCCGGCGCTCACTGCCCGCGCGTTTCTCTTTTTTGCGCATCCCAAATGGATCTCCGGCGACACGGTCTGGGTGGGTTCGTTGAACGCTAACCCGCTGATCGACAAGCTCCTTGGAACAGCAAGCAGTTCCGCCGATGTGGTAACGCAGGCCACGCCGCTCGCGGTGGCCTCCGCCGCAGAAAAGGGCGCGAACGCTGCAGCGACGTTGCATGAGGCGGGCTACAGCCTGTGGGACATGACGCTCGGCACGATTCCGGGCTGCATTGGATCGACATCGGTGATTGCCATTCTGTTGGGTATGATCGTTCTCCTCGTCTGCGGCATTGCCTCGTGGCGGATTATGCTCAGCGGGATCATCGGCTGTGCGGCCATGGGCGCCCTCTTTAACGTGCTGCCGATCGACAACCCCTACACCGCCCTCCCCTTCTTCTATCATCTGGTCATGGGCGGCTTCCTCTTCGGTATTGTCTTTATGGCGACCGACCCGGTCTCCGGCGCAGCGACCAATACCGGAAAATGGATTTACGGCTTCCTGATCGGTGCGCTGACCGTGCTCTTCCGCATTGTTGGTGCATTCCCCGAAGGCACCATGCTCGCAATTCTGTTCATGAATGTTATGGCGCCGCTGATCGACCACTTTGTGGTGCAAGCCCACATCAAAAAGAGAAGCGCCTACGCAAGGAGCCTGAACCATGCGTGATGAGACAAAAACCCTCACCTTCGCGGCAGTCATCTGCATTGCGTGCAGCCTGCTTCTTTCGGGCACAGCAGCCGTCCTGAAAACCCGCATTGAGGCCAATCAGAAATTTGATGAGCAGCGCAATATTGTGAAAGCGTTCGGTATTAACGTGGCTGACAAAACGGCGTGGCCGCGCGAAAAGATTGAAGCCGCGTTCGAAAACAACGTGACCCAAATTAAAACCGACAACGGACTGCCTCTATTCACCTGGACCGACGACGGCGCGGCGGAACCTTCGAAATATGCCTTCCCGATTTCCGGGAAAGGCTTGTGGGGCACCCTTTACGGCTATGTCGCCGTGGAAGCCGATCTCGAAACCATCGCGGGTATCACCTTTTATAAACACGAGGAAACGGCCGGCCTGGGTGCCGAGATTGAGAAGGCCTACTTCCAGGATCGGTTTGTCGGCAAGAAACTCTACGAAGCCGGCCTCCCCACCGAGTTCACCGTCGTTAAACCCGGCATGGCGAAGGGCGATATTGAGGTCGACGGCATCTCCGGCGCAACGCTGACGAGTCAGGGCGTTCAGAACCTGCTCCGCAAGGATGCCGCCGCGTACGCCGATTATTTCAAAACACGGAGGGAGAACTGACCATGGCTTCCGCAAAGAAACTGTTGATGGATCCGTTTTCGGATAACAACCCGATCACCGTTCAGGTGCTGGGCATCTGCTCCGCGCTGGCGGTGACGGTAAAAGTGGAAACTGCGCTCGTGATGGCACTGGCGCTGACGGCGGTCGTCACGCTCTCCAACGTTATCATTTCGCTGATGCGCAACGCCATTCCGAGCGGCATCCGCATGATTGTTGAAATGGCCGTTATTTCTTCGTTGGTCATCGTGGCCGACCAGCTTCTCAAAGCGTTCCTGTTCGACATCAGCAAGCAGCTGAGCGTCTTCGTCGGGCTCATCATTACCAACTGTATCGTCATGGGCCGCGCCGAGGCCTTTGCGCTGCAGAATCCGCCGGGCGCCTCGGCGCTCGATGGACTGGGCAATGGTATCGGCTACGGCATCGTTCTGATCTCCGTCGCATCGATCCGCGAAATTCTCGGTTCCGGCTCCTGGTTCGGGATTCGGCTGCTCCCCGAAAGCTATGTTCCCAACGGGCTGGCGCTGCTCGCCCCGGGCGCATTCATTATTCTCGGCCTCCTGATCTGGCTGCAGCGCACCATTACCAAGCGAGTGGAGGAATAATTAATTAATTAATAAATAAATAAATAGATAGATAGATAGATAGATAGATAGATAACCGCGGATTACACGGATTAATACGGATATTTCAATGGAAACGAATTATAAGAGAGCGTTGAGAACCATCAGCACCCATCCGTGAAATCCGCGGTTAAAAATGGATACTTCGATGAACAGTCCCTTATTACATGAAGAAATCAGCAAATCGATCATTGGTGCGGCAATGACAGTATTAAATGAACTAAAACCCGGCCTGCACGAAAAGCTATATGAAAATGCCCTGATCATTGAGCTTCGGGAAAAAGGTCATCTTACTGAGCAGCAGAAAAGCTTCCCGGTTCATTATAAAGATCAGCTCATTGGGAGCCTCATTCCTGACCTGATTATTGATGAAAAGGTGATTGTCGACCTAAAGGTTACAGATGCATTCAATGAGTCCCACGTAGCGCAAATGATCGGTTATCTGGCGAAAACAAACCTCCACCTAGGTCTGTTAATCAATTTCAAACATGCAAAGCTCCAATGGAAACGAATAGTCAGAGAAAGTTGAGAACCATCAGCACCCATCTGCGAAATCCGCGGTTAAAAAATCGGATACTTCGATGGAAAAGAATTGTAAGAGAGCGTTGAGAACCATCAGCACCCATCCGCGAAATCCGCGGTTAAAATTGGAAATATACTATGGAATATATCAGCATCGCCGTTGAGGCCGTTTTTGTTAAAAACATCCTGCTGGCCTACTTTCTGGGCATGTGTTCCTTTCTGGCCTGCTCCAAAAAGGTGGACACCGCCGTCGGCCTCGGGTTTGCCGTCGTCTTCGTGTTAACCATCACGGTTCCGGTCAACTGGCTCATCAGCCACTTCCTGCTGGAGCCGGGTGCTCTGAAATGGCTCAGCCCATCATTCAACGATCTCGATCTGAGCTTCCTCACCTTCATCTGCTTTATCGCAACGATCGCCTCTATGGTACAGCTGGTGGAAATGGGGCTCGATAAATTTTTTCCGCGCCTCTACCACGCGCTCGGCATTTTCCTGCCGCTGATCACCGTCAACTGCGCCATTCTCGGGGCCTCGCTCTTTATGGTGAAAGACCAGATGGCGCTCGGTGAAGCCACCGTATATGGTTTCAGCTCCGGCGCGGGCTGGCTGCTGGCGATTGCTTCGATGGCGGCCATCCGCAAGAAGCTCCGCTACTCCGATCTCCCCAGTGGACTCAAAGGCCTCGGCATTACCATGATCACCACCGGCCTGATGGCCATGGCCTTCATGTGCTTTGCCGGGATCAGCCTCGAAAAGAAAAAAGAGAACAGCGCGACCCCCGCTGTGCAGCAAATCGACGATCAACAGGACCAAGAGGATAACTGAGCTCCACCATGGATAATCCGATTTACATCATCATCGCGAGTGTGGCTGTTTTCACCTTCATCATCATGCTGTTGGTCGTCCTGCTGATGATCGCGGCCAAAAAGCTTGTTCCGCAACGACTGGTCAAGCTCAGCATTAACAACGGCGACCGCGAGGTCGAAGTAAAACCCGGTGCCTCGCTGCTCAGCGCACTGTCCGAACAGAAAATCTTTCTTCCCTCCGCCTGCGGCGGCAGCGGCACCTGCGCCATGTGCAAATGTAAAGTCGTTGAAGGCGGCGGCGAACTCCTTCCCACTGAGGCGGGACAAATCACCAAAGCCGAAGCCAACGAAAGCCTGCGCCTCGCCTGTCAGCTGAAGGTGAAAGAAGATCTCAAACTCGAGATTCCGCAGGAGATCCTCGAGATCAAAAAATATGCGTGCACCGTGCGCTCGAACGATAACGTCGCCACCTTTATCAAAGAACTGGTCGTGGAACTCCCTGAAGGCGTAAAGCTCGACTTCCGCGCCGGCGGCTACATCCAGATCGACGTCCCGGCCTACAAAAACCTCTCCTACAAATCGTTCGATATCGCCGAAGCCTATCGCGGCGACTGGGATCAATTGAATCAGTGGGATCATGTTGCCAACAACCGGGAGCCCTGCTTCCGCGCCTACTCCATGGCAAACTATCCGCTCGAAGACGACATCATCATGCTCAACATCCGCATCGCTTCGCCCCCGCCCGGCACCCACTATCCGCCGGGCGTCTGCTCCAGCTATCTCTTCAACCTTAAGCCGGACGATAAAATCACCCTCTCCGGTCCCTACGGCGAATTCTTCGCCAAAGAGACCGACCGCGAAATGTGCTTCATCGGCGGCGGTGCCGGCATGGCGCCCATGCGGTCGCACATCTATGACCAGCTCAAGCGCATCGGCACCGACCGTAAAATCACCTTTTGGTATGGCGGACGCTCCGTCCGCGAGCTCTTCTACGTCGAAGAATTCGAGCAGCTCGCGCGCGAATTCCCCAACTTCAGTTTCCACATTGCGCTCAGCGACCCGCTGCCCGAGGATCACTGGACCGGCCCCGTCGGATTCATTCATCAGGTCGTGCTCAACGAATATCTCGACCAACACCCCGACCCGACCGAAATCGAGTTTTATCTCTGCGGCCCGCCCATCATGCTCGAATGCGTTAAAGAGATGACCTACGACATCGGCGTTGAACCTGAAATGATCATGGCCGACGACTTCGGGATATAAAGCGACGCGGCCCACGCTGACTCGGTTCTCTACGTTTGTAGTTCACGCTTCAGCGTGGCCCTCTCCAGACAGCCTAAAGGCTGGACTACATACTTTTGTACGGGTTCGAATCGAAAACATCGGTCCGTTTTTTGTTGGTCAACTCCCGGATTCTGTTTCGCTTTTTCCCATGGATCGCCAAAGCGACCGAAGAACGCGTCACGCCGGAGCAATATTCAAAAGAATCCACTGTTAAGTCATGGTAAAAGCTCATACACTGTGATCCGTTTTTTCAGTTGTGAAATTCAGGACAGGAGCACTGTTGATGTCGTCTAAATCTACAACCTACGAGATCCCGGATGAACCCTTGGTGGTTAAGGAGAGCGACATTGAAGAAGCGTTTATCCAGACATTGATTCGGCTCAAATATACCCATCGCCCCGATATCCATACCCGCGAAGCGCTGGAGAACAACTTCCGTGAAAAGTTCCAGCGGCTCAATGCCGTCACGCTGACCGACAGCGAGTTTGCCCGCCTGCTCGACCAGATTATTACACCGGATGTCTACAGAGCTGCGGAAACGCTCCGCACCCGCAGCAGTTTTGAGCGCGACGACGGCACCCCGCTTAACTTTACCCTCGTGAACATTGCCGATTGGTGCAAAAACGATTTTGAAGTCATCAGCCAGCTGCGCATGAATACGCGCAACAGCTTTCAACGCTACGACGTCATTCTGCTGATCAACGGCATTCCCTGCGCGCAGGTCGAGCTGAAAACGCTCACCATCAGCCCGCGCCGTGCTATGCAGCAGATTGTCGATTATAAAAACGACCCCGGCAACGGCTACACCAATTCGCTGCTCTGCTTCTTGCAGCTCTTCATCGTCAGCAACCGCACCAACACCCACTATTTTGTAAACAACAATAACCGCCACTTTGCCTTCGATGCCAAGGAGCGCTATCTGCCGGTGTATACCTTTGCCGACCGCGACAACGGAAAAATCACGCACCTCAACCAGTTTGCAACGCGCTTCCTGCCCAAATGTACGCTCGGCCACATGATCAGCCGCTACATGGTGCTCGTCGCCAGCGAGCAAAAACTGCTCATGATGCGCCCCTACCAGATCTACGCCGTGCAGGACATCGTCGACTGCATCCACCAGAACAGCGGTAACGGCTACATCTGGCACACCACCGGCTCCGGCAAAACGTTGACCTCCTTCAAAGCCTCCACGCTGCTGAAAGATAATCCCGACGTCGAAAAATGCCTCTTTGTCGTCGACCGCAAAGACCTTGACCGCCAGACCCGCGAGGAGTTCAATAAATTTCAGGAGGGCTGTGTTGAGGAAAACACCAACACGCACACCCTTGTTCGACGGCTGCTCTCCACCGACTATGCCGACAAGGTCATCGTCACCACGATCCAAAAGCTCGGCCTCGCTCTTGACGAAAACAGCAAGCGCAACAAAGGCCGCAAAGAGCGCAACCGACAAACCTACAAGGAAATGCTCACCCCGCTGGCCGATAAGCGCATCGTCCTCATTTTCGACGAATGCCACCGCTCGCAGTTCGGCGACAACCATCAGGCGATTAAGGATTTCTTCCCCAACGCCCAGCTCTTCGGTTTTACCGGCACGCCGATCTTTGAAAAGAACGCCACCGTAAAACAGATTACGCATAATCAGGAAGAGGCCGTTGCCACCCTCAAAACCACCGAAGATATCTTTCAGCAGGAACTGCACAAATATACCATCACCCACGCCATCGAGGACAAAAACGTCCTCAAGTTCCACATTGACTATTTCAAGCCCGAAGTCGAAGACGGAAAACAGGCGCCCAAGCCCGGCGAAGCACTCGCCAAACAGGCCGTCATCGAAGCCATTCTGGAACGGCACGACACCGTCACCGCCGGACGCAAATTCAACGCGCTGCTCGCCACGGCCTCCATCAACGACGCCATCGCCTACCACGAGCTCTTCGCCGAGGTCCAAAAAGAGAAGCTGGAAGCCGATCCCGATTTTAAGCCCCTGAACATTGCCTGCGTCTTTTCCCCGCCCGCCGAAGGCGATAAGGATGTCAAACAGCTGCAGGAAGATCTTCCGCAGGAAAAGGCCGACAATCAGGAAGAGCCGAACGAAAAGAAAAAAGCGCTCAAAGCCATTCTGTCCGCCTACAACGCACAATACCGCACCAACCACCGCATCACCGAATTCGATGCCTACTATCAGGACGTACAGGACCGCATCAAATCCCAGCAATATCCCAACGCCGATGTGCCGCACAAAGACAAGATTGATATCACCATCGTCGTCGACATGCTGCTCACCGGCTTTGACTCCAAATATCTCAACACCCTCTACGTCGACAAAAAGCTCAAATACCACGGCCTCATTCAGGCCTTTTCCCGCACCAACCGCATTCTCAACGACACCAAGCCGCACGGGCACATTCTCGACTTCCGCCAGCAGCAGACCGCCGTCGACGAAGCCATTGAAATGTTTTCCGGCGAACAGGGCGAGAAGGCCCGGAAAATCTGGCTCGTCGACTCGGCGCCCGTCGTCCTCGAAAAGCTCGACGAAGCGGTCCGGCAGCTCGATGCCTTTATGCGCTCCCAGGGATTGGAAAACAGACCCGAGGACGTCCCTAAGCTCAAGGGCGACGCCGCCCGCGCGCAGTTCATCAAAACCTTCAAGGAAGTGCAGCGCCTCAAAACCCAGCTCGATCAATATACCGACCTCGAACCGGAGCAGAAGGCCGCCATCGAAACCACGCTGCCGACCGATGTCCACCGCGCCTTTAAAGGCGTCTACATCGATACCGCCCGCGAGCTGAAAAAGCAACGCGACACCGGAGGCCCCGATGTGCCGCCCGTCGTCGATGAGCTCGACTTTGAATTTGTGCTCTTTGCCTCCGCCGTCATCGACTATGACTACATCATGGAGCTCGTTGCCCACAGCGACCAGCAAGCGCCCGGCAGGCAGACTATGACCCGCGACCAGCTGATTTCGCTCATCGCCTCCGACGCCGCCTTTGCCGATGACCGCGATCTGCTCTCCGCCTACATCTATCAGCTCGACCTCGGGCAGGGCCGCAGCAAAGAAGAAATCATCTCCGGCTTCGAAACCTTTAAAACCGAGACCGAGGAAAAACAGCTCCACGCCATCGCCAAAACCCACGGACTCGCAACCGACGCGCTGAGCCAATTCGTCGACGAAATCCTCGGCCGCTACGTCTTCGACGGCGAGCGTCTCACCGATCTGATGGCCCCGCTCAACCTCGGCTGGAAAGAGCGCCGTACCCGCGAACACGCCCTCATGGCCGACCTCGTCCCCCTCCTCAACCAACGCGCCAACGGCCAGCGCATCTCCGGCCTCTCCGGCTACGAAAAGGGCAACGCATGAAAAAAACAACCGAACACCCGCTCCTGCCCAAACTGCGTTTTCCGGAGTTTCAAAATGACGGAGAGTGGGAAAAGCAACCGCTCTCTGAATTTTTAAGGTCACATTCTGCACGTGTGAGTCAGTCAACCGAATTGCCGGTTTACAGTTCAACCCGAGAGGGGCTTCAGCTTCAGGCGGAGTATTACGGCGGAGAGAATCGAACGAATAAGGGTGATTACGGTGTAGTTCCCCAAGGACACTTCGTTTATCGCCATATGAGTGATGATGGAATATTCAAATTCAACATCAACACTACTGGTGGAGACATAGCTGTAAGCAAAGAATACCCAGTTTTTACGACTAAGAATTTGAATGCGGAATTTTTACTTCATCTCCTAGATTGGAGCCCAGAGTTTAAGGATTTTTGTCTTGCTCAAAAAAAGGGCGGTACAAGAACGAGACTCTATTTGAGTGCTCTCGGGAAATGGAGTCCAGCTCTTCCCCAAGTCCTCGAACAACAAAAAATTGCGGAGTGCTTAGGGTCGTTGGATGAATTGATCACGGCGCACGGGGCGCGTCTAGCCGCCCTGCAGGACCACAAAAAAGGCCTCCTCCAGCAGCTCTTCCCCGCCGAAGGCCAAACCACCCCAACCCTCCGCTTCCCCGAATTCCAAAACGCCGGGGAGTGGGAGGAGATAAGTATTCAAGAACTAATTGACCGAAAGATGATCATTGGTCATTTAGATGGAAATCATGGCGCTTTATATCCACGTGCAGAAGAGTTTTCCAAGGAAGGAGTTCCATACATTACTGCAAATGACTTCAAGGATGGGTGCGTTGATTTTGAACAGTGTAAGTTTCTTCCTGAAGAAAGGGCGCTGAAGTTTAGAAAAGGGGTGGCAAAAGATGGGGACATTCTTTTTGCTCATAACGCAACTGTCGGCCCCGTAGCGAAACTAAGAACAGAGTTAGAGTTTGTAATCTTAAGCACTACCGCGACGTTCTTTCGATGTGATCAGATTCATCTTATAAATGATTTTTTAATGCATGCACTATGTAGCACTGAGTTTGTAGATCAATATACGCGTGTGATGTCCCAATCCACTAGGAACCAAGTTCCAATTACTGCCCAACGAAAATTCCACTTGCAAATCCCTCCGCCACCCGAACAACAGCGCATCGCCGATTGCCTCTCCTCGCTCGACGGGATGATTGCGGCGCAGGCGGAGCAGATTGCCGCGCTCAAGGAACTTAAAAAGGGGCTGATGCAGCAGCTCTTCCCCAACCCGGAGCTGGGCGGGCAATGAGCGGAGACGAAAAATCTTTCGCCCATACGCAGCGGCATCATCGGCGCAGCATTCGGCTGAAGGGGCATGATTATGCCGGCGGCGGGGTATATTTTGTGACGCTGTGTGCGCATCGGGAGGCGGACAATGTTTTTGCGGATGCGGCGGCGAAAAAAGTTGCCGAAGCGTGTTGGCGAGCCATCCCGGAGCATTTTCCGCAGGCAGAGGCCGGGGCATTTGTGGCCATGCCCGATCATGTACATGGGATTATCCGGATGGCCGGGGGCGTAGGGGCGAAAAAATTTTCGCCCTTACATTCGCCCGAAAATGCGCCTGCCGATGCACGCCCTTGCGGCACGTCGCGCACGTTGGGTTCGGTGATTCGCGGATTCAAGATCGGGGTGGTGAAGGACCTTGGCGCCGCCCATGGGAAGCCCATCTGGCATCGGAATTATTATGAAATGATTGTGCGCTCGGCGGAGGCGGAGGCAAAGATTACGGAATATATCCGCATGAATCCGTGGCGGTGCGTGCAGGAATTGGGCGGCGGCCTGCGGGGCATTGGGAATCCGGCGCTCTGGAACGGTAAAAAGCTGGGGGTGCTGTGCAGCCGCAATGCGCCGCGCATTGGCCACCTGCCGAATGCGGAGGTGTATCTGGGCGGCTGGCATTCCCCGAAGGAAAAGGAGATGCTCGAATGGCTGCTCCAACACGGCAAGCGGGTGATTGCCTGCCCGGCGTGGGGGATTGAAGGGGCAAAAAATCTTTTGCCCCTTCTGGAAAACAACCGCGCACTGGTTTTGGAAATGCGCGATGTGTCCGGCAACCTGGCGGCGGCGGAGGCGCGTAACCGCTTTGTTATTCAACATGCCGATGCACTTTTTACGCCGCACGTCACCCCCGGCGGTATGCTCGAGCGTCTGTTGAATGAATTAAAGAAAGAACAATGATCATGACCGAACAAAACCATAAAAAACTGGGTTCCACGCTTTGGAAAATCGCGGATGAACTGCGCGGTGCGATGAGCGCGGACGATTTCCGCGACTACATGCTCTCCTTTCTCTTCCTGCGCTACCTCTCGGACAACTATGTCGAGGCGGTGAAAAAGGAGTTGGGCCGCGATTATCCGCAACTTCAAGAAGACGACACCCGCACGCCGCTGCAGGTTTGGTACGAACAAAATGAAAACGACGTCGTCGATTTCGAAGCCCAAATGCGACTGAAGGTGCACTATGTCATCGAGCCGCCCTATCTCTGGAGCAACATTGCCGAAATGGCGCGCGTCCAACACGGCGAATTGCTGCATACCCTGCAAAAAGGCTTCAACTATATCGAAACCCAATCGTTCGAGAGCACGTTCAACGGCCTCTTTTCCGAAATCAACCTCGGCTCGGATAAGCTGGGCAAGAACTATGAGGCGCGGAACAAGAAGCTCACCAAGATCATTGCCGAAATCGCCAAGGGGCTGGATGAATTTTCGACCGATAAGGATACG
This sequence comes from Pontiellaceae bacterium, assembly GCA_016937035.1. Next base: position 7,710 of record JAFGWS010000062.1, on the reverse strand, counting down.
CTGGGCGATGCCTATGAATATTTGATCGGCCAGTTTGCGGCGGGTTCCGGAAAGAAGGCGGGCGAATTCTATACGCCGCAGCAGATTTCCGATATTCTCTCCGCGATTGTCACGCTCGACAGTCAGGAGCCGAAAACCGGCCCCCGGGACACGCTGAACAAGGTGCTCGACTTTGCCTGCGGTTCCGGCTCGCTGCTGCTCAACATCCGCAAGCGCATGACCGATGCGGGCGGCACCATCGGCCACATCTACGGGCAAGAAAAAAACATCACCACCTACAACCTTGCCCGCATGAACATGCTGCTGCACGGGGTGAAGGATGCCGAGTTTGAAATCTTTCACGGCGACACGCTGGAAAACGAGTGGGACCTCTTCCGCGAGCAGAATCCGGCCAAAAAGCCGCAGTTTGACGCGGTCGTCGCCAACCCACCCTTCAGCCTGCGTTGGGATCCCGGCGAGCAAACCGCTAAAGACGTCCGCTTTAAGAACCACGGCGTCGCCCCGAAATCGGCGGCCGACTTTGCTTTCCTGCTGCACGGGTTTCATTACTTGAAGGATGACGGCGTGATGGCGATCATTCTGCCGCACGGGGTGCTGTTCCGAGGTGGCGTGGAGGCGCGTATCCGCCAGAAGCTGCTCGACGACGGCCACATCGATACCGTCATCGGCCTGCCCGCCAACCTGTTCTACTCCACCGGCATTCCGGTCTGTATCCTTGTGCTCAAGAAGTGTAAAAAGCCCGACGATGTCCTCTTCATCAATGCGAGTGAGCATTTTGAAAAAGGGAAGCGCCAGAACCAGCTGAGCAAAGAGCACATTGAAAAAATCATCGACACCTACACAAACCGCATTGAAGAAGAGCGCTATGCCCGCCGTGTGGATATGAACGAGATTATCGAGAACGACTATAATCTCAACATTACCCGCTATGTGAGCACCGCCGAGGCGGAACCCGTCATCGATTTGGAAAAGACGCATGCCGCCATCGTTGCAGCGGATGCCGAGATCCGTAAAATGACTGCGGAGCACAACCGGTTTCTCGAACAGCTGGGCTTGCCGCCGCTGCCCTGACGATGGGCCTGCCCTACCCTGCGAGCACAATCAGCACGACGCCGGCGAGGATGCCGAGGAGTACCCACGCTTTTTTGCGCTTGTTGACCTCCTTGAACAGGAACGCGCCCGCCAAAAAGGAAATCACCACGCTGCACCGCCGTAGGATGGAGAGGATCACGATCAGGGCTGCGGGATCGGAGAGGGCTTTGAAATAGACATAGTCGGCCACATAGAGCAGCACGCCAATCAACGGAATGCTCCAGCGCCAGACAAAGGGCGTACTGCGTTTCCGCTGCGGCCACCAAAGCGCAAAAAAATAGAGTGTGAAGAGCAAGCCGAGATACAGCGTATACCAAACCTGCACCTGGACGGGCGAATATCCCTGCCCGTGGATAAGCCATTTGTCGAAGAGTGTGCTGCACGTGCCGATCAGCGTGGCGAGGAAAATATAGAGGATCCATTTGCTGCGATAAAAATGGATGCCCTCTTCCCGACCGATGATGGAAAAGGCGAAGTAGCCCGCAAAGATCAGCGCCATACCCGCCCATTGCAGCGGACTGGGTGATTCGTGGAACAAGACCATGGCGCCGACCAGCGTCCAGACCGGCCCCGACGCCCGAATAGGCGAAACGATGGATATCGGCAGATGCTTCAGCGCAAAATAGGCAAAGATCCACGACGTGCTGACCGAGAACGCCTTCAGCAGCATCAAGCGATGCCCCGCCGCCGTGATCGGCTCGACAAAGAGATTGAGGGATGCCAGCGCATCGGGAAGGATGGCCGATCCGACCAGCAGCGGCAACGCCATTGCGACGCTGGCCAGATTGGAAAAAAACAGCACGGGGAGCACGGCATTTCCCCGCACAGCATGCTTCTTGCAGACATCGTAGATGCCCAGAAAAACCATTGATACCAGCCCTAGCCCAATCCACATAAAAAAACTCCCGACCCCGTATTTCGGAGCACACAAAACAGGCAGAATCATTTGGGGGGAAGAATCATTCTCTGCTGTACACGAGAACCCAAATTGTTCTGCCGCTCCATTATTCTGCCGAAAAATCGACGCCTGATTCGGGCGTAAACGGCGGACAATAGCGCCTTGCGTTTACGATGCAAATCAAATACCGTCCCCACCCTTTAAAGGGAAACGGGAGATGAATCGATGAAAACAGGACTTATTGGATGGCGCGGCATGGTCGGTTCCGTACTGATGGAACGCATGTGCGCAGAAAACGATTTTGCACATATTGACCCAACGTTCTTCACCACCTCTCAGGCCGGGCAACCCGCTCCGGACGTCGGACAAGGCCCCTCCACACTGATCGATGCCTCTGATCTCGATGCGCTGATGGAGATGGATGCCATTATTACCTGCCAAGGAGGCAGCTACACCGAAAAAATTCATCCCGAGCTGCGCGCCAAGGGTTGGAACGGCTATTGGATCGATGCCGCCTCCACGCTGCGTATGGCGGAACAGGCCACCATCGTGCTCGATCCGGTTAACCGCCCGGTGATCGATCAGGCGCTGGCTGCCGGCAAGAAAGATTTTATCGGCGGAAACTGCACCGTCAGCCTGATGCTGATGGCCATTGGAGGGCTCTTTAAAGCCGGCCTCGTGGAATGGGTTTCCTCCATGACCTATCAGGCCGCTTCCGGTGCCGGCGCACAAAATATGCGCGAGCTCCTCAACCAGATGGGTTCGCTCAACGCCTGCGTTGCCGACGAGCTGGCCACGCCCTCCTCCGCCATTTTAGAGATCGACCGCAAGGTCACGAGCCAATTCAGTGCGGAAGGCTTCCCTACCGAACAATTTGGTGCTCCGCTCGCCGGTTCGCTGATTCCGTGGATCGACAAGGCCGTCGATGCCGGCCAGACCAAGGAAGAGTGGAAGGGTTATGCGGAAACCAACAAGATTCTCCGGAACGATCCGGCCATTCCGATCGACGGACTCTGCGTCCGTATCGGTGCCATGCGCTGCCACAGCCAGGGGCTGACCATCAAACTCAAGAAGGATATTTCCGTTGAAGAGATCATGGATATTCTGCGCAACGATAACGACTGGGTCGACGTGGTGGACAACAATAAGGCCGAGACGCTGGAGCGCCTGACGCCCGCTGCGGTTTCCGGCACGCTGACGGTGCCGGTCGGCCGCATTCACAAGATGAAGATGGGACCGGAATATGTCGCCGCCTTCACCGTCGGCGATCAGCTGCTCTGGGGGGCCGCCGAGCCGCTCCGCCGAATGCTCCGCATTCTGCTGGAAAAATAGGCGAAAAGTGTCGAACCAACCCACAAAAAAAAGGCGGACCTTACGTCCGCCTTTTTCGTATAAATCTCAGTTATCGACTACTCATATCCCTGCATATCCTGCTTCTCGAACTCCGCGATTTCCTTATCGAGTTCCTCAAAGGCCTTCGAGGCACGGAAGCGCTCATAGAGATGCTCTGCACTGTTGTTTTTGATCACCCGATCAATAATTTCCGGATTTTGAACCATGAGGACATAGGCATTGAACATCCCGTCTTGTTCATCGTAGCGTTGATCAATCGGCACAGAACCCACCAGCGTTTCCGAGGTGATCTGTTTGGTTGCACTGCTGAACATCTGGTTGATTTCCGAATTTTCCGGTTCTCCGATTTCTTCCATAAACGATTTTTGAAGGTCTTCAATCTTCGTCTGAATGGAACGGGCCAGTTCGGCGCGGCCATTGATTCGCGCCCGCCCGAAAGCCATATCCTGCTGGCGGGATTTTCCGATGCCTACCGCAGCAAGACTCCCTTCGGCATTCAGCTCCGACACCCGCTGCTGCATGTCATCGAATATGGTATTATCAGAATCCGCAGGCGGAGTTGATTTACACCCAGCCAAACCCATACAAACCGCAAGGGACAACACTCCCATGATACTACGCTTCATCTCGACCTCCTGTTTAGGTTAACACGACCGCGAAACACTTCCCGCCCGTCTCAAATAATGAAGCTGCATTATCCAAGGAACTCGAAGGGTCCGCAATGTTTATTTAAGACAACTGTCATAGAAATATACTCAAAAAAAGTTACCAGAAAACACCTCATGCATTTTATCTGCACACGGTCTCTTGACAGCCGCCCGTCTTGCCGATTGACTGATAGCCCTTACAAACAATGCGTCCAAGGCGATGATCAGGAGAAAAGAAGATGAATATTTCAGCATGGCTCAAAGAACAAAGAATCGCCGCGGAAGCCTATGACGCGGACAACCTCCTGAACGACTTTCTGCGCGAAATGAAACGCGGACTCAACGGCGAGCCCAGTTCGCTGGCGATGATTCCCGCATACATCAATACCTGTGGAACGATCCCACCCAATAAATCGACCGCTGTAATTGACGCCGGAGGAACGAACCTGCGGATCTGCCTGGCTCAATTCGATGAAGCCGGAAAAGTAAAATTATCACACTTCTGCAAGCGGCCGATGCCGGGGCGCGACCACGAAGTCACGGCGTCAGAATTTTATGCGGTACTGACCGATGCACTCGGACCGCTGAAAGATCAATTTGAACAGATCGGCTTCTGCTTCTCTTATCCCGCAGAGATTACGCCGAACCTGGACGGACGGCTGATCCACTGGACCAAAGAGATCAAGATACCGCAGCTCGTAGGTCAGTGTATCGGAGCGGGTCTGATTCAGGCGCTGGAGACACGCGGGATTCACGATAAAAAAGTGGTCGTACTGAACGACACCGTGGCGGCGCTGCTTGCCGGGATGGCGCAGGGACAGACCTTTTCCGCCTCCTCCTACATCGGATTTATTCTGGGCACCGGAACCAATACGGCCTATGTGGAGCAGAATCAGAACATAGGCAAACTCAACGGGTACCACGAGAGCGGCGCGCAGGTCATTAATATTGAATCGGGCGGGTTTTCCGCATTTGAACGAGGCCCCATCGATCGGCAACTGGATGAACAGAGCGGAAACCCCGGCGGCCACCTTTTTGAGAAAACGATTTCCGGGGTCTATATGGGCGATCTTGCGCTGGCCTTACTGAAGGCCCTTGTCGCGGAAGGCTGTTTTTCAGCATCCGGCGGAGCGGGGATTCGTGCGCTGACGGAGCTTTCCACGATCCATATCGACAACCTGACCGCAAACAACGGACGCGACATAGGCCCGCTGGGCAATGAATGTTTCACGAAAGAGGACCGGAACGTGATTCGGACCGTATTCCGCGCCGTTGTTGATCGAGCTGCGCTGCTGACCGCCGTCAATATACTCGCCGCCGTCGTTAAAAGCGGGGCTGGACACGATCCGGCGCATCCGGTCTGCATCAACATTGACGGATCGACCTACTACAAAACCGAGGGACTGGCCGATCGCGTGCAGAACTATCTCAGCGAGATGCTGAGGCAGCGCAACCTGCATATCCGCTGCATACAGGTTGAAGACGCCCCCATTGTCGGTGCCGCCATTGCCGGGCTGACCGCGTTTAACTGAGCAAAAAAGGGGCCGCACGAGTGCGACCCCTTTTCCCCCTCTTTTTCTTCTTACCGCTTATATACCGGAGTTCACCGTCCGTACGGAATAGAGCGCACCACGGGCTCCGATGTACAGTGTCTTTCCATCTGGACCGCCGAAGGCAAGACTGCCCGGGCGTTCCGGAACTTCCAGAACAGCAATTTGTCCACCGTCGCGGTTGTAGACATAGACCTGATCGCTGGCGATGTAGACATTACCTGCGGAGTCCTCTACAGCAGCGGTGCCTCCGCGTTCAGCAAAAACACAATATTCCAACGTCTCATTTTTCTTCAACTTCGTGCGGTAGGTTTTGCCATCATCTTCGCACGCGACATAAAAGATGTCGCCAGGCGAGAAGGCCGCCATGTTGGAACTCTGCAGCAGCGGACGCCAGGTGCCGCCGGCTTTGACCGCCACGTTAGAACCGGGCGCATAGAAATAGTCGCGACGAGCATATTCATCGACACTGACCACGGCGGTGTTACTCCCGCTGCGATAGGTGTAGTCACGGTTTTCCATCAGATCATCAAGCACCGACATCATGTTATGGATACCCAGCGGGATGAGGAACTTTGTTTCAGCCAGCGCTTCCGGCACCCCTTCCACGCGCTGGGGCACCGCACCGTCCTTGGAGAGATCCAGCGTGAACACCCGACTTTCCCGCGTGATCATGAGCAAGGTCGAAGGTTCAACAAACGCCATAACCATCGGCTGATCCTGACCAAGCTCCGCCAGCAGTTCGGCTTTCTTTTCAGCGACATTCCAGCGGTAGACCCTGCGGTTCGAATCATCCGCATACAAGATATTTCCCTTGGTGTCCGTCGTTAGACCCGCCGCATTTTTGTACCCATCGGCCAGTTTTTCAACCCTTGCATTCGGCGCAAAAATTTCACGCGACAACGCACGTTGCGCGGAAGCCTTGGTATCGCCGTTGACTACAAAATGAGTAAAGAACTGCTGGCGCGCTTCAACTCCGCTGTTTTCGTGATAAACCGCTGTATCGAAGGCCAGTCGGGTCTGGGCAAACACCTTCATATTCTGAAACTCAATATTATCGGAGTCGCGGATAATCATGCCATGCCTCATGGGAAGCGTAATGCGCGAGACTCGATACATGTAGGTATTGGCAAAAAGAATATTTTTGCAGTCCTCCATAATCATGGCATTGGCGGTATGACCTGCCGGGTTTTCCTCTTCCGTCTGCAGTGCATAGAATTCCCAGTTTTCCACATTCTTCAGATCCAGCTCAACCCGGTAATGGTGCTCAACCGACATCTGATAAATTTTCCCCTTCGTCGATGTATTCTCAATCACCAAACCCTCGCTGGAGCTCGTTCCGTGCGGCCAATCGCCCCGGAAAATTCCGCCTCCGCCATCCGTGATCCATAAATCGGGATTACGCGCATCGCCTCCGCCGCCGCGTCCGCCGCCGAACGAAACATCGTCCATCAGCGAATCCGGCCCCGCCATCCACAGGAAGCCGGCATAGGAACCGGGCGAAACAGAAATGGAGCAAACGATGTTTCTTCCGCCCTTGGGTGCAATGATCGCACCGTTCGGCTCATCGGTCGACTCAGGGCGTCCTTGAACGGTGATCACGGTCTGGCTCGGATGGAGACCGATGATCACGGTATCCTCTTTGAGTCGTACCGGCTCGGAAACATTGTAGCGTCCCATCGGAAAATAGAGCACCTTATGATTTGCGATCGCGGCCTTCAGCGCCTCAGTAACATCTCCTCCCTCAACAACGCCCAGCGTGTGCACATTCACCCACTCGCTCATCGGCGGGAGTTCAGGTATGTCACTCGGCACCGCCGGAGCCGGTTCACTCAGTGCACGTTCCGAGTGATGCATCGCGATCCCCTGCTCCCGTCCGTCCGGTCCAATATCCAGACCGACAGAAAAATGATCCATGACATAATGCTGACCCGGGGCGCGAAGCACATCGTTGCCTCGGTAAAAGGTGGGCACATCGCTGCAGGCCACATTCGTGAACGTCACGGCGGCGTGCAGATTATCCTCGTTACCGTGATTAAATGCGGCACGCGTGATATTTTTCATCTGCAGGTCACGGCCATAGAGCTGTTCCACTTCGCCCTGCTCAATCTGAATCGCAACCGGCATATTTTCAAAACTGACGCGAACCAGCGTAAAGCCGGCCTCCATG
>JAFGWS010000061.1 GCA_016937035.1 Pontiellaceae bacterium | reverse complement strand
TAAGGTATCGTGCCGCATTTCCGCTCGCATTGAACAGAATCAACATAGGGCGGGTGTTGTTGGTTTCGCAGATCGTTGGATAGTAGATATACGTGTCGGTGGTAAATTGTTCACCTTCGACAAGGTAATGTTCAAAACGCCCGCCGAGGTGCTTTATCAGAACGTCCATTTCTTTGTCGATTTGGTCCCATTCGATCAGCCAAGCCTGATCAATCGGCGACAGATCCTCAAACTGGATCGACTTTTCTTCTGAGTCTTCGATCAGCAGAATCACTTCTCCGGTTTCGGTGTCGTATCTCAATTGTGCGGCCCGAATCTTTTCTCCGGATTTAAAGGTCCATTCCCGTTCATCGGTGTTGGCGGATGCTGCTTGGGCGAAGAATGCCAGAAGGAGTGCGATCAATGAAAATATATGCAGCCGCATGGAAACCTCTTTTCTGTTTTTGTTTTGGAAGAAAGGGTACATGTTAAACGATGTGCGTCAATCGAAATGCATTTTCAATTTGGATTGCTGCTTGTGGTTTATGATCGTTAAGAAGGGATTTTATCTTTGATCTGATTTTTTTTAAAGAAAGGGTTGTTTGATGCTGCAATCTGCCACGCCTCACGTCTCAATTTCTATATCGATTCACGATCGGCATACGGCGGTCGCGGTCGAAGGAGCGAGGGGTAATTTTTACGCCGGGCGGGGATTGGCGGCGCTTATATTCGCTCAGCTCCACAGCGTGAACCACGCGGCGGACGAGCGCTTCGTCGTATCCCTTTGCGGTCAGGCTGTCGATGCCCATGTCGTTTTCCACATAGTCCATCAGGATGGGGTCGAGCACGTCGTAGGGCGGCAGCGAATCGGTGTCCTTCTGGTCGTGGCGGAGCTCGGCGGAGGGTGGACGCTCGATAATGCTGGGAGGGATCACCGGCGTGTCGCTCTGTTCATTTCGCCAGCGGCAGAGATCGAAGACGAGCGTTTTGGGGACGTCTTTAATGACGGCAAATCCGCCGGCCATATCGCCGTAGATGGTGCAGTAGCCCATGGCCATTTCGCTTTTGTTTCCGGTGGTGAGCACCAACCAGCCATATTCATTGGAGAGCGCCATAATCAGATTGCCGCGAATGCGCGCCTGTAGATTTTCTTCGGCCAGTCCCGGCTTTTTATCGGAACCCCAAACCTCGGCCAGTGAATTTTTAAATTCTTCATACAGCGGTTTGATCGGCACTTCGTGGAATTCAATGTCGAGAATTCGGGCCATTTCATGCGCATCGCCGAGCGTGCCCGAGGAGGAATATTGCGACGGCATGGTAACCGAAGCGACGCGCTCTTTTCCCAGCGCATCGACCGCAATGGCGAGTACGAGCGCGGAGTCAATTCCGCCGCTGAGGGCAACGACCACGCGCTTAAATCCGATTTTGTTAACGTAATCGCGGAGGCCGAGTGTGAGCGCTGTATAAACCTCTTCGAGATCGGGGAGGGGCAACTCCCTGCGGTTTTCGACATGCTCTGCGTGGTCAAAATAAAGCAGGTCTTCCTGGAACTGTTTGGCTCTGGCCCGCAGCTCTCCGGTGGGGGAAAAAACCATGCTCGCTCCATCAAAAACCAGTCCATCCTGCCCGCCGACCGTGTTGGCGTAAAGCAGCTCCGCCCCCAGTTTTCGCGCGGTCTCCGACAGCGTCTGAATTCGATGGTTCAACTTTCCACGATGATAGGGGGATGCGGAGAGGTTGATCAGCAGATCAATTTGCTCGTTTTTCAGTCGTTCCACGGCGGCTCCGCAGGGAAACCACGAATCTTCGCAGATGTGAACGGCCGCGCGTTTGCCGTTAATCTCAAAAATGAGCGGTGCGGCACCAGGTTCAAACAGCCGCTTTTCGTCGAATACGCCATAGTTGGGCAGGAGCATTTTGTGGTATTCGCCGAGCGCCTCTCCGCCGTGAAATACGATGGCGGCATTATATCTGGCCCCAGCACGAAAAACGGGGGCCCCCACAACGATATAAGGTTCCGGAGGAAGCTCCTTCGCAATCCGCTTCAGCTGATATTCACAGTCCGCACAGAAATGATCCTTCAGAACAAGATCCTCCGGCGGATAGCCGGAGATCGTCAGTTCCGGGAAAATAATCAGCTGCGCACCGGCATCCGTCGCTGTTCGGGCCTTTTCAATGATGAGGTCGGCGTTCGCCTGTAAGGCTCCGACGGTCGGGTTGATCTGAACTAGTACTGATTTTAACAAGCGCTTACTCCTTGTCGGAGTCACCGGCCATTTTGAAGGGCGTCGAAACGGCGGTTCCCGTCGTTTTAATGGCGGTGGAGGCGGCCGTTCCGGCCACCTTTACAGGGGTCGTTACGAGTGCGCATCCATTCACTGCGCTCAGGATAACAAGGAGAATAAGAAATCGGTGTGCCATCTGTTTATCGCCGATAATTCGGCGCCTCCTTTGTGATTTTAATGTCGTGTGCGTGCGCTTCGATGGAACCAGCGTGCGATACACGAACGAATCGCGCGTTTTCTTTCAGCGCCTGAATGTTTTTTGTGCCGCAGTAACCGAGGCTGGCCTGGAGTCCGCCGCAGAACTGTTTCAGCACCTTATTCACGGTTCCGGCGTAGGGGACCATGCCTTCAATGCCCTGCGGAACGAGATCGTCGTCTTCGCTCAAACCATAGCGCTGGCGGCTGCCTTCGCGCGATTTCATGGCATCGAGGCTGCCCATGCCGCGATAAATGACAAACTGGCGGCCTTCATAGATAATTTTTTCACCGGGGCTTTCTTCGGTTCCAGCGAGAACGGAGCCCATCATGGCCGAGTCTGCGCCGGCCACGAGCGCTTTTGCAATATCCCCCGAGTTGCGGATACCGCCGTCGGCGATGACCGGAATCTCTCCTTTAAGCGCGGTGGAGGCTGCATAAATGGCAGAAATCTGTGGAATGCCCACCCCGGCCACCACGCGGGTGGTGCAGATGGAGCCGGGACCAATGCCGACCTTCACTGCGTCGGCGCCCGCATCGCGCAGGGCAAGGGCCGCTTCGCCGGTGGCAATGTTGCCTCCGATTACGTCGATATGGGGAAATTTATTTTTTACCCATGCGACCATATCGATCACGCCCTTGGAGTGGCCGTGCGCGGTATCTACGACGAGCACATCGACTTCAGCCTGATTGAGTACTTCCGCTCGCTCATAGTCGCCCGGGCCAATGCCGGCGGCCACGCGCAGGCGATACCGCGCATCCCGGTTAAAGAGGGGATCTTCATTTTCAATCAGGCGGCGGACGTCTGTATAGCTGTAGAGCCCGACAAGTTTCCCGTTTTCGACCAGCGGCAGCTTTCCAATCTTGTGCTGTTGCATAATGTCGTACGCCTGCCGAAGGTTGGTGTTTGGAGGGGCAGTGACGATCTGGGTGGTCATTACGTCGGCCACTTTGGCACGCTTGGAGCTCGAAAACCGTACGTCTTTTGAAGTCAGGATGCCGGCCAGTTTGCCGTCATCGTCCAGAATGGGGAAGCCGCTGAAGCCGAAGCCTCTTTCCATCTGCCGAAGGGCAATCGTTTCGAGCGTGTCGTTTACGTTAAAGGTGATCGGTGCAGCAATCAGCCCGTTGAGGTGATGCTTTACCCGGCTGACATGCTGGGCCTGAACTTCCGGGTCCAGGTTTTTGTGAATGACTCCGATGCCGCCGAGCATGGCCATAGAGATGGCCATACGCGCTTCCGTTACGGTGTCCATGGCGGCACTGAGAAAGGGAATATTCATGGTAATGTTACGGGTCAGTCTGGCCGAAATATCGGTATCGCCCGGAAGAAAGTCCGCATACTGGGTGATCAGCGAGACATCATCAAAGGTAAGTCCTTCATAAGGGAAGGTTTCCATGAAATCGTCAATATATTTGTTTCGGGTCATATTTTGCATCCTTTTGCCTCGCTATTCTGTGCATATCGGCCGGAGGAGTCAAGAGCGGGTGTTCTATGAAGTTTGATTTCGGCTTCGCTGCCTTGGGAATAAGCCGTCTCCGCAGAAGCCGTTGTTTCTTTGAAAAGGGGCCCGACGGGATTGACCCGCCGATGATTCCTGATATAGTTCCCGCGAATTTTGCCAAAACGTTGGCTTTTAACAGTAGCCTAATCCACGAAAAAGGAAGGAAATATCATGTCAGCTAAAATTCTCGATGCCGTAAAACCCGGTGTTATTTTCGGTGACGACGTAGCGAAGGTTTTCCAGATTGCCAAGGAAAACAAGTTTGCTCTGCCGGCC
>JAFGWS010000060.1 GCA_016937035.1 Pontiellaceae bacterium | reverse complement strand
GACGTGTATTGATTTTTGAATGGAGAGCGTGATGGGGAAAACAATTGCAATTGATGGGCCTTCGGCCTCGGGAAAATCGTCGGTTTCAAAGGGCGTGGCGAAGGAGCTGGGGTATCTCTATTCGGATTCCGGCTCACTCTACCGCGGCGTGACCTGGCAGGCGCTGCGCAAGGGCGTGGATGTACAAGATGCCGCCGCCGTACTGGAATGTATGTATGGTGCCGCATGGGATTTCTTTGTGCAGGACGGCGCAACGGTTTTTTCGATCGACGGCGACGTCCCGGTACAGGAGCTGCGCGAGAAAGATGTTCGTGAGTCGGTCGCTTTCGTGGCAGCGGTTCCGGAGGTACGAAAATTCGTGGTGGAATGCCTGCGGTCACTCGCCGGATTTGGATCGCTGGTCATGGAGGGGCGCGATATTGGAACGGTGGTTTTTCCCGATTCGCCGTATAAATTTTATCTCGATGCCGACCCGAAAGAGAGGGCGATGCGCCGCTATCGCGAATTGGTGGCGGCGGGAGAAGATGAGAAGGCGGACGAAGTGCTGAGGAGCCTCCAACAGCGCGATAAAATTGATTCGACCCGAAAGACAGATCCGCTGGTGGTGGCTTCGGGCGCTCAGGTGATCGACAGCACATCGATGACCTTGGAAGAGGTTATCCGCACGGTGGTTGATGCGGTGAAGGAGTAAACGATATGATTGATTCGGTAAAACACGAAGTCATGGCCGATATGCGGATTTATCAGCTGTCGACGCGCATACTCAAACTTTATCTGCTGCTGTGGCACCGGCTGAAGGTTCGCGGTGCAGAAAATGTACCGAATCGCGGCGGGATAATGATTGCTTCAAACCATGCGAGCTACTTGGATCCTATGGCCATCGGTGTGGGCTATCGCGGACGCCCGGTGCACTTTATGGCGCGCGATACGCTCTGGAAATCCAAGCTGGTTTCCTGGTGGATGGATTCCGTAGGCACGATTCCTGTGGCGCGCGGAACGGGCGATATGCGGGCCATGAAGCTCATGATTAAAGCGCTGAAAGAAGGTAAAGTGGTTTCCATGTTCCCCGAGGGTACACGTACGGAAGATGGCGAGATGCAGGAGGCCAAGGCCGGCGTTGGATTTATTGTCGAAAAATCCGGATGCACGGTGGTTCCGGCGTATATCGACGGCAGCTTCCGCGCATTCCCTAAAGGCGCTAAACTCGACAAACCGGTGGGTCTGACCATAACCTACGGGAAACCGATTACGCAGGAAGAATTCCAGGTATTGGGCAGCGGACGCGATGCTTACGAAAAACATTCGGCGCTCATTATGCAGCGGATCGCTGACCTCCGCGACCAATAAAAAAGGGTCTCAACGGCAGAATCGGTGGAGCTGTGGTGGAGACGGACATGGCATGCTATCAGCCGTTCCGCAACGCAATCCAACTTCTGCACGACCAGCATATCGAAATCGTCCGCGTGCCCATGATCCTGACCACGTTGCCCCGCGTATATGCGACCTACAACAATTCCATCGTTGAAGAGCGCAATGGTGTTCTCCGCCTATTCATGCCGACCTGCGGCGTACCGGAAATCGACCAGCGTGCTGCTGATCTTTGCGGAGCAAAATATTGAAGTGATCCCTGTGCGCGTCAGCAAACTCTTTAAACACGCCGGCTCATTAAGATGCCTTGTCGGCGTGATCAGAAGGCGTCCTGCGCCATAAAAGCACGGACCAAGCGGGCCTCCTCATAGCTGATCCGCCCCTGTGAAGCTTCGACGACAATACTGAGCGCATCCGTTGTATGACGAGCGAACAACGCTTCAATCTCGTGGCGTTTATTCGGATCAATGAACTGATCGACATCAAACCGCTCACCCTGTTCCATCAGCTTTTCGATATGCGCGACGATGGTTCCGGGAACGAGGTTGCGTTCGGCGGCCATCTCCTCAACAGACAGCCCCCGCCGAGCAAGTTCGAGGGTTTCCAGATACGTCGCGCCCTTGGGTTTCTTCTTCTTCTTCGGCCCCTCAACAGGTATCTGAAGGACAGACATTTCCTCGGCCTCTTCCGGATGGGCCTCCCGATAGGCACCGATCACGGCAAGAAAGGCCGCGCCGAATTTGGCCGCCTTGGCCTCGCCAACCCCTGAAATCATTCGCAGTGTGGATTCTTCGGCCGGAAAATAGCGTGCCATTTCGCGTAGAGTGCGGTCAGAAAAAATTACAAAAGGCGGTACGCCTTGTTCGCGGGCGAGGCGCAAGCGCTCAGCACGCAGTTCATTAAAGAGTCTGACGCTGTAGTCCCCGACATCGACGGTGACCGTTCGGACGCTTTCTTTCTGACGCAGCACACGGAAGGACTGTCGCCCCTTGAGCACCTCCATCCCCTTCTCCGCGAGTTGGAGAACGGGATATTGGTCATCGGACTGAGCGATGCAGCCCTGCATTAGGAGGTCGTCGATCATGCGTCGCCAGTACCGCTTATCGCGATCGCGTCCGGCTCCATAGGTCTTGAGCTCGTCATGATGAAACTGTCGAATGCGCTGGGTATCGGCTCCGGCAACAATATCAGCGATGTGAACCGCGCCGAACTTACCGCCGGTGCGATAAATGGCGGACATAATTTTCTGCGCATCCTCAGTGACGTCGATGCGTTCAACCTCGCCGCAGCAGACATCGCACGCCCCGCAATCCGGAAGGGAGTACTGTTCCCCGAAATAGGCGAGAATGCTTTTGCGCCGACAGACGTTGGACTGCGCCAGCCGGACCATATGATTGAGTTGTTCAAGAGCAATCTTCTGCTCATGCGGTTCCTCAATCTGATCAATGAAATAGCGAATTTTTACAGCATCGCCCTGGGAAAAATAGAGTCCGCAATGCGCAGGTTCGCCGTCACGGCCCGCGCGCCCGGTCTCCTGATAATAGCCCTCAATATTCTTGGGCAGATCACCGTGAAGCACGAAGCGAACATTGGACTTATCGATCCCCATACCGAAAGCAATGGTGGCGACCACGACGTTAACCTCATCGCGATTAAACTGCTCCTGATGAAGCTTGCGTTCGGCATCGGAAAGACCGGCGTGATACGGAAGCGCCCGAATTCCCTGCTCTTGCAGAAATTCGGCGGTGGCCTCAACACTCTTGCGCGTGGTGCGGTAAATAATGCCGGATTCGTTTGGATGATCGCGCAGGAAACGCAGCAGTTGGCGATTTAGATTATCCTTGAGCACAACCTGATAGAATAGATTCGGACGATCGAACGAGGCACGCACCATGTGGGGAGTGCGCAAGCCCAATTTTTCGACAATATCGCGCTGCACCCGCTCGGTGGCCGTCGCTGTAAAGGCGGCAATAGCGACTTTTGGAAAGTGGGCGGAAATCTGCGAGAGCGCGAGATAATCGGGTCGAAAGTCGTGCCCCCATTCGGAGATGCAGTGCGCCTCGTCGATCGCCACAAAGGCCATGTTCAACGATTTGAGCACGGCAATGAAACCCGGCATGGCAAAGCGCTCTGGCGAAACGTAGAGCAGATCGATCTGATGATTTTCAAGCAGCCCCTGAACGCGCCGCCGTTCGGCGGCTTCCAGCGAACTATTGAGAAATTCAGCGGAAAGTCCGTTGGCCTTGGCCGCATCAACCTGATCCTTCATCAACGAAATGAGCGGGCTGACCACCACACAAAGGCCATCGAGCATATGGGCGGGAAGCTGATAACAGAGCGACTTGCCGCCGCCGGTAGGCATTACCGCAAAAACATCGCGTCCTCCCAGCAACGCCTCGACAATGCCCCGCTGATTCGGACGAAAATCATCAAACCCGAAAACCCGTTTCAGCGCATCGTAAACACTCATAGCAACAACCTCATTATGCTCATCTCTAATTAACGAAGTACACGGTATACTTGTTCTCAAAGAAACAAAAGAACAAACTCACTGTTTACTCAATAAATCCCCTCCAATACATAACAGGGGCTTGAACAGAAATGTATATAAACAAAAAAGCGCCCCGCGAACGGGACGCTTTTTGAAGCTTGGTTTGGAACTGAGCTTACTCAGCAATAACCTTAACCAGGTCAAGAACCTTGTTGGAGTAGCCCCATTCGTTGTCGTACCAGGAAACCACCTTAACGAAGGTGCCGTCGAGCTGGATACCGGCCTTGGCATCAAACACGGAAGTGCAAACTTCGTCGCGGAAGTCGGTGGAAACAACAGCGTCTTCGGTGTAACCGAGGATCCCTTTGAGTGCACCTTCGGAAGCTTCTTTCATGGCAGCGCAGATTGCTTCGTAGGTAGTTTCGTTCTTCAGGGTAACCGTCAGGTCAACCACAGAAACGTCGGAAGTCGGAACGCGGAAGGCCATGCCGGTGAGCTTGCCGTTGAGTTCCGGAATAACTTTACCAACTGCCTTAGCAGCACCCGTGGAGGACGGGATGATGTTTTCCAGGATACCGCGACCGCCGCGCCAGTCTTTCATGGAAGGACCGTCAACGGTCTTCTGCGTAGCCGTTGCAGCGTGAACGGTGGTCATCAGACCCTTTTCAATACCAAACTTGTCGTTCAGAACCTTGGCAACCGGAGCCAGACAGTTCGTGGTGCAGGAAGCGTTGGAAACAATGTCCTGTCCAGCGTAAGAGTCGGTGTTAACGCCGCATACGAACATCGGGGTAGCATCCTTGGAAGGAGCGGAAAGAACGACCTTCTTGGCACCGGCAGCAATGTGCTTGCGGGCCGTTTCGTCGGTCAGGAAGAAACCTGTGGATTCAACAACGACTTCAGCACCGACTTCGTCCCACTTCAGGTTGGCCGGATCGCGCTCAGCGGTGATGCGGATTTCTTTGCCGTTAACCACGAGCTTGCCGTCTTTTACTTCAACGCTGCCGGAGAAACGACCATGTACGGAGTCATACTTGAGCATGTATGCGAGATAATCAACGTCGAGCAGGTCATTGATACCGACCACTTCGATGTCGTCGCGTCCAACAGAAGCGCGGAATACCATACGTCCAATACGGCCGAAACCGTTAATACCAACT
>JAFGWS010000059.1 GCA_016937035.1 Pontiellaceae bacterium | reverse complement strand
CGAAGCGGCGGATAAACTCATGGGCGTCGAGGGTGACGGAGTAGATCTTTTTCTTTTTACGGTTTTTAGCGCTGAAGGTGACCTTGCCGTTTCCGATGTTTTTGATGCGGTAGTTATGGATGGCGACGCGATGGGTGTTAGCGACCGAGGTAATTAAAGACCTGCTCGGGACCGCCAAAGGGCCGGTGAACCATTCCCTTCGGTCATTATTTTCTTCGAAAATTATCTATCGCTTCGCTTTCGGGGCGTAGACGGTCCAGCGTTTTTGTTTGGTGGCGTTGAGCAGTCGATGGAAGGCGGGGGCGGCTCGGCGAGCGGCGCGAGCTTTCCATGGAAGCCGAGGCGGCCGGCGTTGTAGAGGCGGAGCAGTCCGTCGCGATTCGAAGCAGTATATCCGTATCGTGACGTTCCGCAGGATCTCATTAACAGCATAGCGGAATTCTGCGAACATTAAGCGCAGAGAATTTTAGTTACTAACAGAATGATCAACAATTGGTACGTCGCATAATATATCTTATGTCTAATTCTGGGTGTAAAATCGCCGGTTATTATCCTGGGGGTTCCAGATTTTATACATCTCAGTAAAATTTCCGGCTAATGGATATAGACCCTCCTGCGAACTTGACCTCTCAATTCTATAAACTATTCTGTATCGCTCTGTCATAATTGGAAAGGGATACATTGATGCCGGAAAAATTTTTTCGTAAGACGGACTGGATTGCATGCTGGACAACTTTTGTTATCGCATTGATTGCGTATGCACTTACCCTGCAGCCTACAGTCGGATTGGAGGATTCCGGAGAACTCATTGTCGCTTCGGACTATCTGGGTGTTCCACACCCTCCGGGCTATCCCAGCTGGACCCTGTTAACTTGGTTTTTCCAACGGATCTTCAATTTTGTTACGTATCATGGTCAGCCCAACCCGGCGTGGGCCGTTAACTTTTTCTCTGCATTTGCCGGCGCAGCGGCCTGTGGAACCATTGCACTTTTGATCAGCCGTTCCGGCAGAGATCTATTCTTCGGACTGACCAAAAACCGGGAAACTCTCACAGAAAAAAACATTAACCTCTTCACGGCTGTGGCGGGTGTTGTCGGCGGACTTCTTTTGGCTTTTGGTCAGGGAATGTGGTCCCAATCTGTCATTACCGAGGTCTACACGCTTAATGTTTTCTTCGAGGCAATTCTTCTTCTCTTTCTCTACCGGTGGATGGTTCATCCCGATCAGACCAAGTGGCTGATTGTCTGCTCATTTGCTGTCACGTTGGCCTTCACAAACCATCAAACCGCGATCATTCTGGGCGCTGCCATTGCCATTGCTGTCCTTTTTCGTGATCAAAAGCTGTTTCGCGATTTCGCCATCGTCGGTACGATCCTGCTGGTTCTGTATTTTGTCGTTCACTCCAGGATGATCGACAATACGGCAAATGAACTGCTGGAAAAACTGGAAAAACTCCCGGGCACAATCCGCACCCAGACCCATGCAGATCAACAGGCAAGATACCTTAAATTCAGTCAATGCGCATGGCGTAACGGCCCTGAATACGCGGCTTTCTGGACGTTTCTTATCCCTATTCTTTTAACGCCGATCCTTATTGCCATTAGGCCGCGACTTAAGAATGGCGCTATAATCTGGATGGGTCTCATCCTTATCTTCATCGGAATTGATTTGAGCACAAAAATCAGAGTAGAGAGAGTCGGACATGAAAAAACCGAACTGAAGCTGAACCAGTTTGAACAGAGAGAACAGATTGAGAAACTGGAAAAAATGCGCATTTTTTCCATGCACACTGAAATTGAAATAATACCAGAAAGTCAAAATAGTAAGTCGTACATCAAGAAATATGAGTTCAAAGGAATTCAATACCCGCCATTTACAATAAGTTTCTGTTTTCTCTTCGCTGTTCCGTTTATGCTTGCTCTCCGCCTTCCAAATGGTCGAATCGTCTGCCTCGCCTGCCTTGCGATGATGGCTGGACTCGCCTTTTACCTCTATATGCCGCTTTCCTCCGACCAAAATCCTCCAATTAACTGGGGTTATCCTCGGACATGGAAAGGACTCGTTCATGCCTTCAGCCGTGGGCAATATGATCATACCCACCCCAAGCTACGCCCCTTAACCGAAACGGCCTATTTTATCGAGGTGTTGAAATATTTCTTTGCAAACCTCAAAACCCAATATGCAGCATTGATACTTGCCGGGTTCCTCCCTTTCACCGCATGGCGTATAAAGCGCTTTAATGCGGCTTATCTGGGAATCGGTCTATTCCTCTTTGGCGCCGCATTTATGACCGCAGGCAAACTGGTTTCAATCCAAGGAAAGCTTCCCCAACTGGCGGAACAGCTGAGTCAGTTTGCCACACCGTTCACGATCGGCCTGTTCCTTCTCTTTTTCGTGGGGTTGTGCTTTTGCATTTCCAACTTTATCGAATACTGCAACGGACAGACCAAGCTCTTGTTTAAGGGTGAAATTCGAAAACCGTGGGACATCACCGCAGTGATTCTGGTTATATTCGTGGGCATGGGTTTGTTGGCCGGCTTACTTATTGTTGACGCCTATCTGGTCAAATACCTGCTGAGCCCGGTGTTAAGCCATACCGCATGGTTCTTCCAACTGGGCATTGCACTCATTGTTTTGGCCACGCTTCCGGGGTTGGTGCTGGCCGCCATGGGCTCAAACGTACTGATTGCAAAATCTTTCATCAATACAGCGCTCCCCGGATGGATGATAATCAGCATCTATCTGGTCGTCATTCTCCCTCCATTAACTATTTTCGGCACCTACCTGCTTAAGCGATGGAAACGTACCGAACTGAAGTGGAATTACACACCGCTTAACCAGCACTGGCTGATGACGACCGCAGTCGCTTATATTATGGTAGGGATCGGCTTTATCATTCTCCAAAATCCAGACCTAGATTTACAGAGCCTATTCATTCAACACGTACAGTACCTTCTTTCTCATGCGGTGTTTGTCATCTGGATCGGGTATGGAATCCTGCTGCTGATGGCGGAATTAAGCGCTCTGCTTAAAGACCGCTCATGGGCCCGAATAGGCATTGTCGTGGCTGTGCTCTGCCTCCCTGCCCTATTGATTGCAAAAAATGCAAAAGACACTGAACAGCACCTGGCCTATGGACGAGCGGATCAGAATGGCCGTGATTTCGGTTGGCACTTCGGCAACTGGCAGTTGGAAGGCGTTGCCGGTATCGAGCGCGACATGCGTGATTGGTATTCCCCCGAAGAATTTGAGAAAGTCTGGGCGAACTATCCGAATAAAAACTATCCGGAACCTATGGAACAAAATGCGATTTTCTTCGGAGGAACCGATCCCGGCCGCTTTGTCCCGACGTATATGATTTATTCTGCAAAAGTTCGACCGGATGTTTACCTCATCACACAAAACGCCCTTGCTGACGACACCTATCTCGACGTTATGCGCGATCTGTACGGCGACCAGATATGGATCCCGTCCGGCCTTGATCTTAAAAAGGCATTCACCCTGTACAGCCAGAAGTATAACGTGGAAGGCACCGGTGGCAGGCTTGTCGTAGAAGGCGCTGATGCTGTCATGAAAATCAATGCTTTCCTGACCCAAATGATCTTTGATTACAATCAGTTCCGGACCGAAACAAAAACGGATGAAAAAACACGCCAGGTGGGATCTGTGGTGGTTCACGCTGATCCTGTTGTCGACCCACAGACGGGTCTTCCTCCCCAGCGCAGTTTTTATATTGAGGAAAGCTCCGCCATCGAATGGATGTACCCGTACCTCTCGCCCAACGGCTTAATCATGAAGATCAATAATGAACCGACGTTGCTGTCTCAGGAAATGATCGATAATGACATGGCCTTTTGGGATTGGTACGCCGAGCGTCTCACTAGTGATGAAAAATTTACAAAAGATATTCCAGCGGGGAAGACATTCTCCAAGCTGCGGAGTTCAATTGCTGAGCTTTACCGCCAAAACCCGAGAAGCGTCTTCAACCTTTGGAAAGACCAGGTCCAGAAAATGGCAGCCGAGTCAGAAAATATTAACAAGAAGATAAGTCTCATAACAGAAGAGATTGCAACTCTTAGGCAACAAGAAACGGCCCCTTCTCCAACGACTATCCTACAAATGAACGAGCAGATCCAAATGCTGACAAATCATGCGATTGAACTGAGAAAAGAACAAGATGCTCTGACAATAAAGGCAAATGAACTAAACAGAAAAATACCGGAATATGATGCCCTCGCGGAAAAAGCCTATTTGCAGGCACTCAAAATATATCCGTATTCTCAGGAAGTGAATCAACGACTGATCGTTTTATGGGCCACACAGGGCAAAAACGATGAGGCCATTAAACTGGTTGATAATCTGCTGGCCGTTGATAAACACCACAAGCTGGGTCCCTTGAAAATTGATCTGGAACTTCAAAAATCGGGGATTCTAATTGATCGCTATGTCAGAGAACAAGATCCCGGAAAAATTGACGGCATTGCACAAGAGTGGCTTATGAGGATCGATCAATATGAGGAAGAGCTTGCCAGAAGCTCGGCAGAAGGTCGAATTAATATATTGGGCCGAAACTCGCGAATTGCACAACGGTTTGAAACTATCCTGAATCAGACAAAGCGGACAGAAATGGAGAAATCTTTTTCTGAGAAATATGATGATATCATGATCGACCTCGCACTGGTTTATCTCTCATACAGGGATGAAAAAAAGAGAGAGGCCCTTTGGCCAGTGCTTAATGAAGCCGTCAAACACGGCGGAACGAGTGTACAGAATAAACTCAAAACGGACCGGCGCTTTAAATCGATTTGGAACGACCTTCGATTCAAAGAGTTGTTGATCAAGATCCCGTAGCAACTGCTTCAAAAAAGAGCGGGTGAATATCTTTCTCCCCGCTCCAGCTTATATGGTGGACGAAGTTTAAAGCCCCAGCACATCTTTCATATTGTACAGTCCGGCAGGCTTCCCTGCCACCCAAGCTGCCGCCTGGAGTGCACCGGAAGCAAATACTTCGCGGCTGGTGGCACGGTGAGACAGCTCAAGCAGCTCACCTGTTCCGGCAAACATGACCGTATGATCGCCAACAATGTCGCCGCCTCGAACCGCATGAAACCCGATTTCCTTCTCCGGTCGCGCGCCCGGAAGTCCTGTACGACCATCCCGTTGCGTCTCTTTCAGCGACCATTCATAACCGTCCGCCGCTGCCTGGCCCAGCATCAATGCGGTGCCGCTCGGAGCATCCTTTTTCTGATTATGATGGCGCTCAATCACCTCCACATCAAAACCCTTACCTTTGAGTGCGCGTGCACCGGCTTCGATCAGATTGCACAGGAGATTGATTCCCAGACTCATATTGCCGGAATGAACGACCGCCGTTTTTTCTGAAGCCGCGTGAATGGCTTGCAGCTCTTCTTCATTGAGTCCGGTCGTACCGATGACCCAAGCCGTCCCCCACTCCGCAATGCGAGGAGCGTTTCCAGCGGTTCCGAAATGCGAAGAGAAATCAATAATCACATCGGCATCCGCTGCTGCGGCTTCCAGGTTGTTCGTTAGGTTTACTCCGGCTTCTTGGCAGCCCGCCAACACGCCCGCATCCTGACCAAGCCCGGGCGCATCCCATAAATCAACGGCACCATGGAGTTTTAAGACCGGAACTTTTCCTTCCAGGATAAAACGAATCAGGGTTTTTCCCATGCGGCCCGCAGCCCCAAGAACAACAACTTTCACGCTCATAAAACCACCTGTTAAGTTTTAAACCACAGATTAAACAGATTCTCGGCACTCAAATCTGTGGAATAGTAAGATTTATAGAATCCCCGCCGCTTCCAGCGTGGTGCGAAGAGCAGCCTTATTCTGATCCGTCGTTGAACACATCGGCAAACGATACACCTCTTCAATCATTCCCTTCATGGCCATAGCGGCTTTAATAGGAATTGGATTCGTGTCGATAAACAGATCATCAAAGGTCTTGGCATATCGATCATTCAGCGACTGTGCCTGCTTAAAATCGCCGCTTAATGCCGCCTGCACCAACGCAACGACTTCTGAAGGAATAAGATTCGACGCCACCGAAATCACGCCGAGAGCTCCTTCCCGAATCATCGGAAGTGCCAGTGAGTCATCCCCCGAAAGTACCTCAATATCGCACCGCTTCTTAATCTCCGTCACGCGGGCCACCGATCCTGCCGCCTCCTTGATAGAGACAATGTTCGGATGCTTTGCCAGCTCTTCAACAACTTCCAGCGGAATCTCGCGCGCGGCGCGCCCCGGCACATTATAAAGGACCACCGGGAGCCCTAAATCGGCCACCGCTGAAAAATGACGAATCAGGCCCATGTTGTTCGGTTTGTTATAATACGGCGTCACCTGCAGCGTTCCATCAATGCCGAACGCCTTCGCTGCCTCCGTCAGTTCAATCGCTTCCGCTGTGGAATTGGCACCCGTTCCGGCAATAATCTTACACCGTCCAGCCGCCTTTTCCGTTACCACCCGAATGACCTCGAGATGCTCCTTCGTGTTCAGTGTTGGCGATTCACCGGTCGTTCCAACCGGAACAATGCCCGCAACACCCCCGGCGATATTAAATTCGACCAGCTCTTCAAGCTTTTGAAAATCCACCGATCCATCCGCCGAAAACGGCGTAACCAATGCGGTATACACTCCACTAAAATACATTTTACTACCTCCTCAGAGGGATAGAAGACTACCCTCTAATTGTCGCGAATCCACACTAATCCTTTGCGAAATCAGCGCAGATCAGCGAGTTAAACCAAAAACGTCTTGAGTCCGTCAAAATCCAACGTTGCAAAATGGTCGTCAACCGTTTCGGCGCGGCGGACCTGAATCACCTCACCGCTTTCGCGCAGCAACAGCTCAGCCGAGCGCAGTTTGGCGTTATAGTTAAAACCCATGGCATGACCGTGCGCACCGGCATCATGAATCACCACCAAGTCACCGATTTGCACCTGCGGAATGGCGCGATCAATCGCAAACTTATCATTATTTTCGCAGAGCGAGCCGGTCACATCGCAGACAAAATCGCACGGAGCATTCTCTTTTCCTGCCACCGTGATGTGATGATACGCGCCATACAACGCCGGGCGCATCAGGTTCGCCATACAGGCATCGAGCCCCACAAACTGCTTGTATGTATTTTTCTTATGCAGCACGCGGCTGACCAGCCAACCGTACGGACCCGTCACCATGCGTCCGCACTCCATGCGCAGATCCAGCGGCTTGAGGCCCCGCCCCACAATCAACTCCTCATAGAGTTCTCGGATCCCTTCGCCCAGCGCTTCGAGATCCACCGCGTTGTCCTCCGGCTTGTACGGAATCCCGATTCCTCCGCCAATATTGATAAACTCAAACTCAATCCCCAACTCAGCGGAAAGCTCGCCCACTAAGTCAAAGAGCAGATGCGCAGTTTCAATAAAATATTCGCCATGCAGCTCATTCGAAGCCACCATCGTATGCAGCCCAAAGCGCTTCACGCCCTTGTCACGCAGCATGCGATAGCCCTCAAAAAGCTGCTCACGGGTAAACCCATATTTCGCCTCTTCCGGATGGCCGATAATCGCATTTCCGGCCTTGAGCGGCCCCGGATTATAGCGACAGCAAATCAGCTCCGGCAATCCGACCTGCTGCTCCACAAATTCAATATGCGAAATATCATCGAGGTTGATAATCGCGCCCAGCTCCTTCGCCTTCGCATACTCATACGCCGGCGTATCGTTGGAGGTGAAAATAATATTCTCGCCCAGCACACCAACCTTTTCCGAGAGCAGCAGCTCCGGATACGACGAACAATCCGAACCAAAGCCCTCCGACTTCAGAATCTTCATCAGATACGGATTCGGGGCGGCCTTCACCGCAAAATATTCCTTAAATCCCGGATTCCACGCAAACGCGGCCTTCAGTCGGCGCGCATTCTCACGGATTCCGTTTTCATCATATAGGTGGAACGGCGTCGGAAAACGCTCCGTCAGCACCTCTAACTGTTCCTTGCTCAGCGGACATTTCTTTTCTGACATAATCATCATCTCCTGAAAATACTGCGCCGGACTATACACGAAACTTGCTCATATCCAAGCAGGGATGGCTGAAAGCTCGTTCTCTGTGTCCTTCACTGATCCCGAAAACAAAGAAACCCCAGAAATGATTACACCTGAGAGGTTTTAAGACTGGCGCCCCGGACAGGATTCGAACCTGTGACCTACGGATTAGAAGTCCGTTGCTCTATCCAGCTGAGCTACCGGGGCTCTGTTTTTTTTCAACAGGTTACACCGATCACAATGCACAATCGCGTTCATTGAGAAAAACGATAATGCAACGTTTGTGTCAGCGCCTGTTGATCAAATGAGCGCGAAGGATTGCATTAAAATAAAACTGACCTCAACAAAATTTCCATTGAAAGAGCAATTTCCACCGAATTGTCACCAAAGTAAGGAGGTGTAATACTGCCGGCAGGAGTAAACAGCAAAGGTTCATTTTTTTTGGTTTTGCCTCCACGCCGTTTTGAGATACCGTCTTCTGATGTCTTGGTTTTTTTACAATCTGATCTTCCCTGTCGTCTTTATCTGCATGTTGCCGAAATTCATTTCGCGCATGCTGAAACGCGGCGGATATGGACAGCACTTTGAGCAACGGATCGGACATTTCGGGTATAACACCAAAGCACGACTGCGGGAGCATCGGCGGATATGGGTACATGCAGTCAGCGTGGGCGAGATTTACGTGGCCCTCCGATTCATCAGCGCCTACCGACAAAAACATCCTGATGCATTTTTTGCCCTCAGCACCACCACTTCAACAGCGCACGCGATTGGACGAAAGGAACTCGACGAGCGCGATGTACTCTTTTACTTCCCGGTGGATCTTCCAGTGATCATTCGCAAAGTGCTGCGAATCATCAATCCTGTGCAGATTGTTCTGGTCGAGGGCGAATTCTGGCCCAACCTGATCCGTATGGCCGACAAACAAGGTATTCCGATTTCCCTGATAAACGGACGAATGTCAGCATCATCGCACAGAGGTTATCATAAACTGCGCGGACTGATTGCCGATGTACTCCGGCGCATTCACCCGATTTGCGTACAGGGCGAACTGGATGCAGAACGGATGATTGATATCGGTGCGCCAGCGGATCAGGTACATATCATGGGCACGGCCAAATTTGACGTAGCAGAGCCGAATCCCAAGGGTGCACTCGCTGCCGAGGCCGTTTTGCGCGAACTCCAAGTTCAGGAAAATGCGTTGATCTTATTGGGCGGCTCCACCTGGCGGGGCGAGGAAGCAATCTTACTGGATCTATATCTTCGACTGCGCGAGCAGCACCCTGCCCTCTTTCTTGTTTTAGTTCCTCGGCACATGGAACGCAGCGCGGAGGTTGTTGAGTTGCTG
This sequence comes from Pontiellaceae bacterium, assembly GCA_016937035.1. Next base: position 3,027 of record JAFGWS010000059.1, on the reverse strand, counting down.
AACTCACACAACGTCTCTTTTGCACGACGAAGTGCAATGAACGAATTTGAGGCCGTCTCACCTCCGGATGTGCTGCTGGTGGATACTACTGGGGAACTGCGTAATTTTTATTCTCAAGCAGACATTGTCTTTGTCGGAAAAAGTCTCTTCGATCACGGCGGGCAAAACCCCATTGAGCCGGCGATGGAGGGCAAGGCCGTGATCGTTGGTCCGAATATGGAAAACTTCCCGGCAGTGATGACAGAGCTTCTGCAACATGAAGCCATTCTTCAGGTGACTTCCGAAAAAGAACTTGAAACGACCATTGAGCGTTTGCTCCAGACCGACGCAGAACGCGTTGAACTGGGCCGGAAAGCGGCTCAGGTTATTAAAAAAAATCGCGGCGTAATTGAGCGTACGATTGCGCTTTTAGAGAAATAGGGTTGTGTCAGGACAAATACTTCACCTACTATAGCGCTCTATTTTTGAAACGGAAAGAGATATGGCGGATACAGATATATATAAGAATAGAGAACACATGCCGGCTTCAAGAGAGAGCACACGGCGCTACACCAAGAGAAGACGGCGCTCTACCAGCAGCGATCAGCCGCGAAAACGCCGAAGCAGAAACTCCGGATTCCGCCGTCTCCTTCACCTCTATCGCAAAGAAAAAAATCAACGCTTTATTGTGCGGCTTATTATAGTCATGATCATTGCACTTTTAGTGTATGCCGTTATCTGGGATCTCGTTGTTAAGCCCCAAAAATTAGAAGACAGAGACAACCCGTTCACTTCGTCACCGATTAACAGCCCAAAGTGACCGAATCTACTCTTTTCGGAACCGCTTTTTCAGCCGGTCTGTGATGCCCCCTGCCCTCGTGGATTTTAAGACATACGGCGGCGGACTGACCTTGATATCGATATGATTTTCACGAAATCCGCTGAAGTGGTCGGCCTGATGTTCTAAAAGCACCTGCCGGTATTCATTTCGCCCCATGGCGTAGATGTAGAAGCCGATGAAAATCAGTACGATATCATTAAAAACACCGACCACAATAAACAGCAGACAGAAATATTTTGCCACCTCAGCCGCAATACGGGTGGCCTCCACTCGGCTCTTTTTCGTACAAAGAAAGGCGCGTAGTACGCGCCCGCCGTCCATCGGAAAGACCGGGAGCATATTAAAGAGGAATAGCATCCAATTGATGCCCGATAAAGTTCCTGTAATATCAGTGCGAATGGTTTGAAAAATCAGTGCCAAAACCAAGCTGACTCCCGGCCCGGCCAAGGCGACCCATATTTCATCCATCGGCTTCTTTGGAATATTCACGATTTTCGCAGCACCACCGAATGGATAGAGTACAATCTCGTGAATATATGAACCTTTCTTCTGAGCCACCAGAGAATGTCCGAGTTCGTGTAGCGCAACACTGCCAAACAGACCAAGCGAAAGAACAATTACCGCCAGAAAACCACTTCCGGCAGTACCAGCAAAAATCAGCACAACAATCGGCAATGAAATATGCAGCCGAATCGGGATTCCGGCGACCTTTCCAATTAGGATGGCGTTATTTTTGAGTCTCATTAATCAAGCTTGTTCTATTGCAAACCCAGACGTTCCAAGCTTCAGCGGATAAAGACAAGCGTAAAGCGCCGTTTTCGGCAACCGAAATGCCGGACTTGCCGGGCAAACAAAAAGGGCTGAAACCAAAGTCTCAGCTCTTAAAAAAGCCATACCTCGAAACAAACCACCAACGGAGCAACATACTTCACACTGTTTAGCCATTATTGGCATCATAAATCCAGTTGATATGGACAAAGTCGGAACTAATAATCGAATCCTTTCGAATAGCGTGTCCCGGTCTGATTCTCATATTTAATGGTGTCCGTGCTGCGCACAATGCCGTCGTCGTGGGCATATTGGAGCGCATCGCATATCTGCGGGACAATCGCCAGCGCCTCGCAAAGGGATTATGATGCGAGATGTCCGTTTTTGTTGAGAAACGCGGATTGAGATTCATCAAGCGAATTGCAGAAAATTCCGCTGTTTCATTTATCTTGCACTTTTTACATTAGAAACCGGGCTCGGCAGATGTATAACTCAGTGGATTAGGTTTGCGAACTAGGGCGCTGACCGAACACTTCCACTTTCGTATGGAACCCTTCGGTGATTCCATCTTTTTTTGCAACCGGTAGTCAACCGCCGAAGTATTATCGGCGTATGAGCGAATTGAAGACATTCGTAAAGGAGTCTCATGAAAACGAATTTGTTGCGGGAGAATAAGATGAAAATGAATGCTGTTAAACAAGTGCTTTGGCTGGTGTGCGGAGGAATTCTATTGGCGCAGAATACATGGGGAGACTGGGCGGAGGTCTATGAGGCCCGCGACAAAGGACTGCCCAAAACAGCCATCGAAGCGCTGGAACCGATCCTTGCGAAGGCCATCGAACAACAGCACTATGCCGAAGCCATCAAGTCGATCTGCACAAAAATCGCCTACGAAGGACAGATTGAAGGCAACAGACCGGAGGAGCGGGTGATTCGCCTGCAGGCCGAAATCGAAGGCGCGCCAACTGAAATGAAACCGCTGATGCAGGCCATTCTGGCCGATTGGTACTGGAGCTATTTCCAGCAAAACCGCTGGCGTTTCCAACAGCGCACCCAAACCACGGAAGCCCCCGGCAATGATTTTACCACTTGGGATCTGCCCCGCATCCTCGCTGAAATTGATAAACAGTTCACCCTTGCACTGGCCAACGAGGCCATCCTCCAGCAAACCCCCGTCGAGGACTTTGCCGACCTGCTTGAAAAAGGAACGATGCCCGACAGCTGCCGCCCGACGCTGTATGATTTTATCGCATACGAGGCCCTGGACTTCTATCAGGCCGGAGAACAGGGTGCGGCCTTGGCCGAAGATGCATTCGAGATCACGGACGACAGCCCCGTGTTTTCCGACACGGAAGCCTTCATCAACTGGCAGCCCCAGACCACCGATACCGAATCGCCTACCCTAAAAGCCATCGTGCTCTTTCAAAAGCTGCTCACCT
>JAFGWS010000058.1 GCA_016937035.1 Pontiellaceae bacterium | reverse complement strand
TGTGATGCGGAAACTGGTAATTGCAGCAAATTCGGCAGTAAAAAACCCTGATTTTTGTGTTGTAAGCTAACACCGTTGCTTCGCGGTTTCCGTCTTTTTCCATATTGGGTTTGCAGTTTTCATCCAGCCTATGAGAGCAGATGGGCAGGGATTTTTTTACTCAAAAAACAATCTGTTTGCTTTGAGGCGCTTGGCTAAATTCAATCAATCCCTGATTGGGGAACTGATCTCGGCGTGAATATGGTTGTCAGCGCCTTTATCATGAGATAGTTTGAGATGGGAGGACATGAAGCGCAGATCAGTTAAGTAGTAGGCATAGAAACAGGAGAGTATAGTGCGGTTACGATCATTGATTCAAATCCAGCTGACGATATAATGAATAATAAACCCAAAATCCTGATTGCTGACGATCATAAGGAAAACCTTACGGAACTGGAAGCCATTTATAATAATGCTCCGATCATTCTACTGCTCATTGACCAACAGGGTATCGTCAGAAAGGCAAACTGCAACGGCGATCCTGCTGCAACTCAAAAACTGGCAAAAGAGATCGGCTTTCAACTCGGACAAGTGCTCCACTGCCGGAACACTATTCTCTACTCCGAGGGGTGCGGACAGACCAAGGGCTGCAAAAAATGCATCATCCAACGCACGATTGCACACACCCTTAAAACCGGAGAAAATCAGGAGGGCATTGAAGTCGGCATTCCCGCCGACTCCAACACCCCGGATCGATCTTTTTTTCTCCTCTCCACATCGTACATCGTCTTACAAAATGAACCGTATGTGCTGGCCGCGCTGCTCGATATAACCGCACGTAAAAATGCTGAGTTAGCTCTTCGGGACGAAAAAGACAGAGTGCAGCAATATTTGGATGTTGCCGGTGTGATGCTTCTGGCCATTGACCGCGAAGGCATCGTCACCATGATTAATCAAAAGGGGGCTGAAATTCTGGAGTATCCCATTGAGGAAATCGTGGGAAAAAACTGGTTTGATTTCTTTCTCTCCCCTGAGTGCCGTATCGAACTGATGACGGTCTCCAGAAGCCTGCTCGAAGGCGATGAAACCGCGAATGAGTATCATGAGATCACCGTCCGCACGCAAAGCGGCGGAGAACGACTCCTCGCATGCCACTGCGTGCCGCTGCGCAACGTTAAGGGCGATATCATCGGCTATCTCAGCTCCGGAGAAGATATCACCGAAAAACGAAAACTCGAAGAACAACTCCGGCTTTCACAACGCCTCGAATCCATTGGAACCCTTGCCGGAGGCGTGGCGCATGATTTTAATAATCTACTGATGGGCATCGACGGCTATGTATACCTCCTCCGCGAAAATCTAGGGTCCGAAAAACCAGAAGCCTATCTGGCCGAAATCTCCAAATGCGTTGAAAGTGCCGCTCGGCTCAGCCGACAGTTGCTCGCATTCGCACGCAAAGAGCCGATCAGACCGAAAATACTTAACCTGAATCACAGCATTGGGCATATGCTCAAGCTGCTCCAACGCCTGATTGGGGAAGACATCGAACTCTCATGGAAACCGAACGAATCCCTGTGGCCCGTCAAACTCGACCCCGGACAAATCGATCAAATCCTCACCAACCTGTGTGTGAACGCCCGCGATGCCATCGGAGGTATAGGCCGCATCTCCATCGAAACCTCCAACAAAATCATCAAAGAAGCAGAAGAGTTTTTCCCCCATGTTAAGCCGGGATACTATGTCACCCTTACCATCAGCGATAACGGGTGCGGCATGAACATGGAAACGCAGAAACACATTTTTGAACCCTTCTTCACCAGTAAAGAAGTCGGAAAAGGAACCGGATTGGGTCTTGCAACGGTTTACGGAATCGTCAAACAAAACCATGGATATATCTACGTCAAAAGTGATCTCGGGGTTGGAACCACCTTTAACATCTATCTCCCGAGCTGCGAACAGGACGATTCCGCCGCGGGAAATATTGAAAAATCCGGACGCACCGGCACCGAAAAAATACTGCTGGTGGAAGATGATGAGGGGGTCCGAAGAATCACAAAAACCTACCTGATTCGACTGGGATATTGCGTTGTAGAGGCCGAACACCCGAAAGACGCGTTGAAGCTGGCCGCCGACAACCCGGATATCGACCTGCTCCTTACCGATGTGGTCATGCCGGAGCTCGGCGGACACGAACTCGCCCGCAAGGTGGCCAAACTCCTCCCGAAAGCAAAAATTCTGTTTATGTCCGGCTATACCGACGATATCATCGCAAGCCACGGGGTTCTGAACGACGGTATTCACCTGCTCAACAAACCTTTCTCGCGCGATCAACTGGCACAGAAACTCAGAGATTTGCTTGATAAGCAAGCCGCGCTGAAAGACAAACCCTTATGAAAATTTTCCGACTCCTTTTTCTCAGCTCACTCCTCCCGATCCTTGCCTCTGCCGCACCGGACAAAAATGGGGAACACGCTCCCCCGCCTGCCGTCAGCAGCACACAGGCGTTGCTCGGTGCCATTGAGCTCAGAGATCTCAAATTTGACATCAGCGACAGCGCCACACCCACGCAGACCGATTTTTCCCTCCTGCCGCAGCTCGGCGGCGCATGGGAAACCGCGCCGCGCGGGGACCGCTTCCAGTATGGATTCGAGGCCTCCTTCCTCCTCGGTGCACGGGTGGACAAAATCAACTACCTTTATGCCGGCGGCGGCGGGTTGCACATCAGCCTCTCCACCTCCCTTTGGCTGTTTGATCTGGCCGGCGGTGCGTATGCAAACCTCTATCTGGACGACAATAAAAAGATCCGCGTTTATGCCGCCGCCGGACCGCAGCTCATGTATATCACCTACCGCGAAAGCCGAGACTTCAGCGACGGCTCCGACAGCACCTCCTCTTCCGACAGCGCCTTCGGCGCAGGGGCCTACGCCCGGGCAGGCATCGAATTCAGATTGGACAACGCCGGCATGCTGGGCCTCGGCGTTCGCAACACGTGGAGCAGGATGGATTTCCGGAACGCCGACAACTCATCGCATCTCGACGGAACCGCCGTATTTGCGAGCTATACCCTTGGATTCTGAGCGGTTTTCAGTTCACAGTCGCCGCTCAAGAACGTATCTTGTTACGCCATGAAAAAGAACGAACAGATGCGCCACTGCACCCGACGCCGTAAAGAGATCCCCATGAACTGGCCGGACAAGCCGTTCAATATGGTCTTAGTCGAGCCCTCCATTCCTCCGAACACCGGAAATATTTCGCGCCTCTGCGCCGCCACCGGATCGATCCTGCATCTGATCGAACCGCTGGGCTTCGACCTCTCGGAAAGAAGACTCCGCCGCGCCGGACTCGATTACTGGGAATCGGTTAAACTGCACATCTGGCCCGACTTTGAGACCTTCCTCCAAAACAACCCCAACGGGACAAAATGGTTTTTCAGCACCGGCGGAACACAAAACTTTTTCGAGGTGGAATACACCCCCGGCGACTATCTCATCTTCGGCAACGAAAGCGTCGGACTCCCCGACGCGCTCCTCGCTCAACACAAAGAAAACATCTGCAACATCCCCATCCGGCTCGACCACGTCCGCTCGCTCAACATCTCAAACTGCGCCGCCATCGCACTCTACGAAGCCCTCCGTCAAACCGGACTCAGCTAATCCCAGAGCATTTACCTTAACCCTGTTCGGGGTCGGCACCTTTTCTGGAGAACACCGTTCTCTGCGAAAGGGTTCGTTCGAAAACCCGAGGCACGAAGGGCGGGCTTGGAGGCCGGAAAGAAAACAATGGAAGATCAAAGACAAAACAGACACAACCTCCAAGACCACCATCAGTCGATCTCCTTATTCTGTCCGTTCCGTCTTTTATCCACTCTGGCCCGATAAAGCCGTTCAGAAAACCCGCCACCCTTTTCAAAATCCTCTGCCTGACGAGCCAACAGCTTTTCGACCAAATAATGTGCCTGCGCCGAAAGCACCGCCCCCAGATTCGCCGCCCGCTCCTCGTGGCATTGCGCTTGCCCCGGACGATTCACCCACGCCGCCGCATCCGCCAAGGTTTCAGGATACAGTCGCCGC
>JAFGWS010000008.1 GCA_016937035.1 Pontiellaceae bacterium | reverse complement strand
GTTAGTTTGTTTCACTAATTGGAGAATACCCATGATCATCTTTTTTCAAGATAATCCGGCATCAGGGAATACGCCCGCATCGGAATAATCGTGTTTAAATCGCGGAACATCCCGGGGAATGAAACTTCTTATGAGTGACCCCAACCTCCCGGAGTTGTGGTCAACCCAACTTGTTTTTCCCACCGATTTGATGAAAGACCCGAAATAAAAAAAGCCGGGGCGGATAGGACAATCCGCGACCGGCTGTTGCTGTTTTTCAGCAGATTTTGTGAAGAATTATTCTTCGACCTTAAGCGTGGCGGTAAACGGAGTCTCTCCGCCGCCCATGCCGCCACCCATGCCGCCGCCCATTCCACCACTGCGGGTCATGGTGCCGGTCATGGTGCCGTCTTCAATCGTACCGGTGTAAACCGTATCGAACGACCGTTCGCCCATAGTCATGCTGCGGGTGAAGCTCACCTTATTCCCGTCGAGGGTAATATCAATGATCTTCGTTTCCATCGCGCCCATGTTGCCCATCGGACCAGCGCCGCCACCGGGACCTGCACCGTCTCCTTCTCTGGCCGGCATTTCCTGTTTCCACTCGGCGGCATACGCGCCGTCTTCGCCCTTGGTGAAGGTCAGTTCAACGGTGCGGGTTCTCGGAGCTTCAGCTGCGCCCTCTGGAGCAGCTCCGCCTCCGGGACCTGCGCCACCGCGGCGTCCCATGCCCATGGTCATTTCCATGTTCCATATTCCGCACAGGAGGTCGGCGGATTTGCGTTTCCCGCTCAGCGGCATATCGCCTTGTTCACTCGTCAACGCCCCGGTGATTGTATCCCCGTCAACGGTGCCGGAAAATTTGGATTCGAAGGCCATCTGTCCCATGTCGACGTTCTGGGTGAATGAAAGTTTTTTACCTTCGAGTTGGATATCGCTGATTTTAACTTCAAAGGAACCCATGCCGCCGCCCGGAGGGCCGAATCCGCCGCCCGGTGCATCTGCGCCTTCCATGGGCTGCATTTTCTGATCCCACGTGGCGGTGTATTTCCCATCCGCGCCTTTGGTGAACGTGGAATCAATGAGAAATTTCATCTGCATACCCATTCCGCCGCCGCCGAGCTCCATCTCAAACGCCCAGTCCCCTTCAAGTTTCACGGTTGCTTTTCGGGTTGCCGTAGCGATCATATCACCGCCGCCGAACGAGCTGGCAAACTTACCTTCAATGGTATCGCCCTTGATCGTGCCTTCGAACGGCATTTCAAAGGCCTGCCCACCGCCGCCCATTTCACCCTTTTGGGTGAACGTCAGCTTTTGATCTTCGACTTTAACATCGGTCAGGACAAAGGTCGGCATTTGGAAATCGCCGCCCATCGCAGGAGCGCCGCCGCCCTCAGGGGCTTCAAAATTCATTTCCCACGTGCCCGTAATGGTTCCGTCTTCGGCCTTGGAGAATACGGCCTTGGGATGCATTTCCATCCCTTCTCCGCCGCCCATGCCCATGCTCATGGTGAATTCCCATTCTCCGATAACATTTTCTGCTGCGTTCAGGGAAGTTCCTGAAGAAAGCAGAACCAGAGCCGCCAACGGCAGGCCCAGCATTGTTTTCTGATATGTCCTCATATTATCCTCCTGTTCTTACCCTACTTAATAAAAACCGCCCGACCATACACCGAGCCCGAATTGGAGAGGCTACGGAAACCCCATGGCAATAGGAAGGAAAATATCCAAAGAAACTGTTCCCACAGAAGGAGAAGGGTAACACCTTTTCCGAAGTCGAATTTGGGTTGAAAGCATCTTGAATCATTCTATCAAATGAGTCATACAGGTTAACGCGTTTGAATGTGTTAGCGTTTACTTGACGAAGTCCGGGGACCCATGGGCGGATGCGTTACCGGATCGCTTTTAACTATTTTTGGGAAACAAAGGGAATAATCATGCGTCGCATCGTCGGATTGATCGGGACCAGGCTTTTTGCAGCCATCTTTCTTTCCATGGCGCTGGCGGCGCAAGCGCTTCAATATGGCGATCTAACCTACACCTCGGATGGCACCTCCATCACCATTACGGACTGTTCAACCTCCGTCACCAACGTGGTGATTCCTGCCACCATCGATGATCTTCCAGTCACCTCCATCGGTGACTGGGCCTTCCACAACTGTACCAGCCTGACGAACCTATCGATTTCCGACAGCGTCATCTCCATCGGCCACTACGCCTTCTCCCTGTGCACCAGCCTAGCCGGCATATCGATTCCCGACAGCGTCATTTCCCTCGGCGGGCACGCCTTCGCCTACTGCACCAGCCTGGCGAGCGTTGAGATCGGAAACAGCGTTACCTCCATAGGCTCTAACGCCTTCTCCGGCTGCACCAGCCTGGCGAGCGTTGAGATCGGAAACAGAGTTACCTCCATTGGCTATGAAGCCTTCTCCGGCTGCACCAGCCTGGCGAGCGTTGAGATCGGAAACAGCGTCACCTCCATCGTCGCGGCCTTTCGCTACTGCACCAGCTTGGCCAGCTTTGACGTAGATGGAGCCAATCCATCCTTCAGTAGTCAGGACGGGGTATTGTTCAACAAGGATCAATCCATGCTTATTCAATATCCCGCTGGCAAAACCGCCGACAGCTACATCATTCCCGACAGCGTTATCTCCATCAGCTACGCGGCCTTCGCCTGGAGCACCCGCCTGACCAGCCTATCGATTCCCGACGGAGTCACCTCCATCGGCTACTACGCCTTCCAACGCTGCTCCAGCTTGGCCAGCGTTGAGATCGGAAACAGCGTTACCTCCATCGGCGATAACGCCTTCGAACGTTGCTCAAACCTTTCCAGCATAAGTATTCCCGACAGCGTTACCTCCATTGGCTACTACGCCTTCAAAGGTTGCTCAAGCCTAGCCAGCATATTTTTTACCGGAGACGTGCCCAGTCTGTCATCAGGTGTGTTTTCTGGAACCTACAACGCGACCGTCTATTATCTCCCCGGTACCAGCGGATGGGGAACCACTTTTGGCGCGCGTCCTGCTCTGTTATGGAACCCTGTAATTGACGTCGGCGACGGTTTTGGAGCCGGGGATGACGGATTCGGCTTCAACGTTGCAGGAACAGCCGACATTCCCGTTGTGATCGAAGCCTGCACCAACCTCGCCGAAGGAATCTGGATTCCGCTTCAGACCAATACCCTTTCGAGCGGCACGCTGCAATTCAACGACCTCGAATGGACGAACCATCCCAGCCGCATCTATCGGATCAGTGGGCCGTAGTGTCTTGCCTTGATAACGGACGACTCTGGCCGCGTCAGAGCATCACTTCACAACCGGCTCGACAAAACGGTATACCGGAGCGTGCGGAGCGCCCTCCAGCGTCAGGTCCTGAATGAGCGAGTGTTGATCGATGACGGAGCTTCCGCCCACCTGAATCTGGAGCTCTTCAGGCCGAACTTCGCGCAGTCCATCTTTGCCGACCACCAGTGAAAACTGCTGGGGCGTTACAGTAAACGTAACATTTTTGCTCTGTCCCGCTTTGAGGGGGATGCGGGCAAATCCGACCAGCGTTTTGCGCGGCGTCGCGGCCAGCGTGGCCTGCTCGTTGGTCATATCCTCCGCAGGCGGCATCGTGTCAATCTCAGGAACATCGCGGTTGATGTAGCACTGCACCACTTCTTCGCCGTCGATTTCGCTCGTGTTTTTGACGTTGAAGGAGATTTTAACATCGTCGCCGGTTTTGGCCGTGCGGGGTGCACTCAAACCGGCATACTCAAACGAGCTGTAAGACAACCCGTATCCGAACGGATAAAGCACCGGCTGGGTGTCGTACCGATAGGTGCGGTTATACATCGCATAGTCCGTGAAAGCGGGGAGGTCTGAGGTGGCTTTGTAAAACGTTACAGAGAGACGGCCCGCCGGATTATATTTTCCGAACAGCACATCGGCCACGGCGTCGCCTCGCTGTCCCGGATACCAAGCCTGAAGGATTGCCGGAACACGTTCATTCGCCCAGTTGAGCGCAATCGGGCTGCCCGAACAATTAACGACGACCACGGGCTTATCGCCTGCTGCAAGGGTCGCTGCGCGGATCAAGCCCTCTTGAACGGCGGGAAGTTCGATGGCACTGCGGTCGCGCATTTCGCCTTCCTGTGAGCCATCGATCCCGACGACCAAGATTACAGCATCGGCTTTCTTCACCAGGTCCGTCGCTTCAGCATAGAGGTCTTCTCCGACCGTATTGGCGGGCAATCCTTCCTCCGTGGGACGCGTCCACGCGAGTTGGAACAACGGATCAGAATCTCCTGAAGCAGCGGTAACGCCCGGCGCTTCGGCTGTTGCGCCGAAGGATTGTCCGCCGCGGCCTCTGCGACCGAATCCTCCACCGCCAAATCCACCACCCCCAAACCCACCGGGAGCTCCGCCGCCGTTGGGCGTAAACACAATACTGGTTTGCGGTCCGCCGCGATTGCCTCCGGTGTTCCCTTCAGGGCCAGCCTTACGCTCAAACTGGATCAGGACGCTGTAGGACTTGCCTTTTTCCAGATGGATTAGACTGCCGACGGTGCGCGCTGCGGTGCCCTGCATTTCGTCGATAATCACTTTCCCGTCGATGTATACGCAGAATCCATCGCGCCCTTTTGCACCTAACATATATTCGCCAGTCGTCGGAGGAACCAATATGCCGGTCATAATGGCTCCCGTATTCTCGTCGAGTTCAGTCAACGCGCCGGTTGCGGATACGTTTTGCTCGGCATCGACGGAAACCATCAGACCCTGTTTTCTTTTGGATGCATCGGTAAACAAAAATTCCGCATCAATCAATTCGGCCAACGCAATATTGCCGGTCAGCGGAATACGCCCGGTCATCGTTAAAACATGGTCGGCTCCGACTGCCTGCTTGATGCCGTCGAGAATGGTAACTTGGTGCTCCTCGGGCGCTTCGCCGTTGTAGTTTCCATACTGCATGGTAATGTTGTCCGCATTCGGGCCGATAACCGCAATGGTGCCGACATCGGTTTTCAGTGGAAGCGTCCTGTTTTCGTTTTTGAGCAGAACCATCGTTTTGCGGGCGGCCTTGAGCGCCAGCTCATGATGCTCTTCTGTGTTGTACATATCGGTCGTAATCTGATTGTAGGGGTTTCCTTCGTAGCCGGGCGGGTCAAACTCGCCCAGACGAATTCGCGCCGCCATAAGCTTGCCCAGCGCAACATCGACTTCCTCTTCCGTGATCAGCCCATCCTGAACCGCCTTTGCCAGATTACTCGGCTCGCCGTTGCGCGCCCCGCCATAGGTGGTGCCGCTGTTCAGCTCGTTGCCCGCCTTGATGGCCAGCGCTGAGGCTTCGGCTGGTGTTTCGACGTAGTCGTGGTGGTTTTCCTGATAAATATCGGCGACGGAATCGACATCTGAAACGACATAGCCGTCGAAGCCCCACTGATCCCGAAGAATGTCGGTGAGGAGCCGTTTGTGGCCGGAGGCCGGAACGCCGTTAACAGCGTTGTAGGCCGACATCACCGAATAAGCATGCGCCTCCTTCACTGAGGCTTCAAATTGCGGAAGATACGTGGTGTACAAATCCTGATCCGTGACCACTGCATTAAATTCCTCGCGGACCGCCTCGGGACCGCTGTGCACCGCAAAATGCTTCGGCGTTGCAATGGCCTTAAAATAGAGCGGGTGATCGCCTTGGATACCCTTGACGAAGGAGATCGCAAAGCGGCTGGTCAGATAGGGATCTTCTCCATACGTTTCCTGCCCACGGCCCCAGCGCGCATCGCGGAATATATTAATATTGGGCGACCAAAAATCGAGCCCGGTCATCGAATTGAAAATATTGTTTTCGCGATACTCGCGGTTTTTGGCGCGGCCCTCGGTACTGATGGCCGAGGAAACCTCAAAATGGAGTGCTGGATCCCAGGACGCGGACATGCCGATCGCCTGCGGAAATACGGTCGAAAGGTCGTGCGTCATGCCGTGGAGCGCCTCGGTCCACCAGTGATAAGGAGCGATCCCCAGACGCGGAATAGAAGGTGACGCCATCTGCATCAATGCCACTTTTTCTTCGAGCAGCAGACGGGAGACCAGATCGTCCACACGTTCTTCCACCGACAACTGCGGGTTATAAAACGGCGGCTGCGGATCCGGACGCGGCGGCGGCGGGTTTGGAATATCCTGTCCGCCCGGGCCGCCCGGGGTAACGCCGATCGACACTTCCTGCGCCAATGAAACCATCGCCGCGACTGCAAACCATGCAGATAAAACAACAATTGCCGGACCTGTCTTTTTGCTCATAACGGATTTCCTTTATAAAAATGGCTATCTGGTTTGTGTTTAGTTGATATCTATTCAACTGGTTTGGACAAATGCACTAAGAATCAGATCGAAAGGGATACCGTAATAATACCGCTCGGCTCAAGAACGATTTTCATATTTTGCTCTATTCATGGTATATATCCTAATTTTTGAACCACAAAGAGAACGAGCAAAATGCCGACTCTACTCCAGCGACAAGTGCCGAGGATCAGCAGAAACAAATCAGGGCACCTTGCCGGTGCCCTGATCGAAAAAATACAACCCCGACTTAGAATGAACGGCTGAGGTTAAAGTTTACTTGCGGCTTTCCGGGGAGACTTTCGTCGTGCGTAATCGGCCAAGCCACGTCAATCTGAAGCGGAATGCCCATATCCAGCCGAATGCCCACGCCCCAATCATCATGGTAGGACGAGGCATCAAAATCCCACGAATCTTCATTTACAAAACCACAGTCGTAGAATACCGCACCGCGTAGTTTTTGCCAAATGGGATGAGAAAGCTCCAGTGTGGCATAGGCTGAAGTATTGCCGCCAATCGGTTGCCCGATGTCTTGAGGACCGACATCGCGATAGTCGAATCCGCGCAGCGTATCCCGCCCGCCCAGAAACTGTCGGTCAAACAACGGCACACCATCAGCAAAGAGACTGGATTTTTTGCTGTCCCCGAATGTTTCAACCGACTGGACCGTTCCTCGGAGATTAAGAACCCATCGCGATTCCGGCAGCGATAAAAACTGCGATGAGCGAAGACGGACGCCGTACAGACTGGTCTGGCCACCCAGCGGTCCGCCGGAGAAGTACGGTGTGAGGGTGGTCATATTACCTTTCGTCGGAAGGTAGGTGTAGTCCCGACTATCGAACAGCAGGGTGTAGTCCAGCGTACTTTTGGTGCGCGTTCCCTCTTCTGCCCGAATAATAGGCGAAGCCTGCGAATCCACATCGTACAAATCAAATTGTTCCAATGAATACCCGAGGGTTCCGCGCATCCGGTTCCCGAGACGCAGGCCGAACAAGCGTGTAATCGGACGTCCCAAGTCGATACGGAAGCCCTCGGTACACAGATCGTATTGGCTCGAATAATATCTGGAATCACGATGGTAAAGATCCACTCCCAACGACAGTTGCTTGTCGAGGAACCAAGGCTCCACAAAATTAATCTCAAGGTCGGTGCGCTTGGTTCCCAACTGGGCCCGGACTTTAAACTTCTGACCGTCGCCTTTCGGCGGCCATTGCCTAAAACTGAAATTCCCTTCATAATACTCAGCAAACACAAAAAAGGTGTCGACGCTTGAAAAGGCAATACCGGAACTCACATTGCCGGTATTCGTTTCCTCAACCAGAATGTTCAGATCATATTTTCCCGGTTCTCCGCTCGGCTCCGGAGTAACGGAAACATTCTCAAACAGATTGAGGTTGCGCAGAATTCGCTCCGAGCTCAAAACCCGTCCGCGATGGTATTTTTCCGATGGATAAACCAGCAGCTCGCGTCGGATCACCTTATCCGAGGTCCATTCATTTCCACTGATATTGATTTTATTGATGTACCCCACGGGTCCTTCCGAAATCACATATTCAATATCAACCACTCCGGTTGCTTCATCTGCATGCCGAATTGAACGAACGGATGCCGAAATATGCCCCTTATCCCCATAATACCGTCGGAGTGCCTCGCTCGTGTTATCGATATTATCATTTGAGGCCACAGCACCCGTTTTCAAGGAAATCTCTTCCCTCAAATCGGCCTCATCAACGCCTTTCACGCCGGTCAGAAGAACATCGCCGATCACATACCGCTGCCCTTCTTCAATGGTATAAATCAGATCAGCGCGCTTCCCGGAGTTTTCCAGTTCGGGTTCATGCACCACCACATCGAGATAACCATTATTCATGTAAAAGGTCTGCAGCGTAAAAACATCCAACCCCTGAACTTCTTCTTTATACTGCCCATAACGGGTTAACATTGAGTGCCAACGGATATCTTTCTGCTCCAGCAGTTTCTTGAGTTCCCTGTCTTTAAAATGCTCATTCCCTTTGATGACAATGCGTCGAACGCCCAGCTTGCTCCCTTCGTTTACGGTGAAAGTGACAAACGATGTATTCAGTTCCTGGTCGACGTCGTCCTCCCACGTAACTTCAGCATCGGGATACCAGTAATAGCGGCAGGCCTCCTCGATCTTAAGCGCCGCACGCTCTAAAACGGAATCATCCACCTTGCTTCCAACCTCAAGCTCCGCCTTTTTCATCAACTTACCATTACCGATACGATCTGCACCTACGACCCGAATGCCGACCAGACGCGGTTTGGTGGCCACCGTATAAACCAACGCCCTGCCCTCGTTATGGGACTCTATACTTGCTTCCACATAGGAGTACTGCCCGGATTCACGCATGCGGTTTACATCAACGGCGATCAAAGAAAAAAGCGTATCGTCCTCAAAGGTCTGTCCTACGGAAAACGAGGAATAGGCAGAAACCGTACTGATGTCCGCCTGCTCGGCATCCAGATTTTCAATGCGGATTTCTGTTATCG
This sequence comes from Pontiellaceae bacterium, assembly GCA_016937035.1. The sequence continues at coordinate 2,133 of JAFGWS010000008.1, read as the reverse complement.
TGATAGGGTCAGCCAACCCCCATGAGGCAGCCGCCAGCAGAATCGTGCAGGTAAGAGAAAATAATTTCATAATCAGGTTCCTTGAGATCAGGCATTCTCCGGCGCATACTCATCGTCGCGCTCGGTTCGATCTTCAAATCGGGTATATTCTCGAATAAAACTCATCGGCACTTCACCAGTCGAGCCATGTCGAAACTTCGCCACATCGACAACCGCCCGGTTATCCTCGTTACGTTCATCGCCCTTTTTATAGTAACTTGGACGATAAAGCAGCAACACAACGTCAGCATCTTGCTCGATGGCCCCCGAGTCACGCAAGTCTGAAAGCTTCGGCACATTATCCCCGCGACCTTCGGTCGCACGGCTGAGCTGACTGAGTACGATCACCGGCAGCTCCAGCTCCTTGGCCATAGCTTTTACGGCCCCGGAAATAGCCATCGTTTCACGCTGGCGGCCGTCTTTGGCAAATTTGGAATAGTTCATCAACTGAAGGTAGTCGATTACGATCAGTTGAATGCCGTAGCGGCTCTTCATGCGGCGCGCCCGCGAGCGCAGCTCCACCGCTTCCAGACCCGGCGTGTCGTCGATATAGATTTTAGCCTTGGAAAGACGGTCCACGGCCATTGTAAGCTTGCCGTGATCTTCGCGGCTGAGGTGATGTCTCACTTTTTGGGAAGACAGCCTGGCGTTACTGAAGAGCATACGTTTAACCAGCTGCTCGCGCGACATTTCCAAGCTGAAAATGCCCACCGGAACGCCCTTATTTCCCGGCGCATGAATTCCGAGTGCCGCGTTTTCGGCAATATTCATCGCCAGCGAGGTTTTACCCATCGCCGGACGTGCAGCCAGAACCACCATATCGGTAGGGTGTAGACCGCCAAGACGCTCATTCAAGCCAATGTATCCGGTCGTTACGCCGGTAACCAGCTCGTTGGGGTTGGTATTTTCAATGTCGGTGAAGGCATTCTTCACCGAATCTTTCCAGTCGGGAATCTGCTCCGCACCGCGGCTGCTCAATTCAAACAAGGCCGACTCCGCCTCGCTCACCAGCAGCGCAGCGTCCTGCTCCCCTTTGTAGGCGGAATCAATCGTCTCGGAAGATTTTTCGATCAGCAGCCGGTAGAGCTTCTTTTCCTGCACAATATCGCAATAGAATTCGACGTGCGCCGGCACCAGCGTGCTGTCCTGCAGTTGGACCAGATAGTCGTAGCCCCCGACCTTTTCGAGCGCATTATGGTCCTTAAGCCACTCGGAAATCGTGATGGCATCCATCGGCACATTGGCCTGACTCATGTCCACCATCTGCTCAAAAAGCGCCTGATGGCGGCGATCATAAAATGATTCGCTGCCCAGACGCTTTGCGAGGCATTTATCAATTGCACCAGCAGGATCCAAGAGAATAGAACCTAAGACCCCCCGCTCGGCCTCCTCGCTGTGCGGGGGAATCCGCAGTCCCGAACCTGAATCCCCGGGGATCATTTATCTTCTACGATCCAGACCTTAAGGGCGGCAACAACTTCAGGATGCAGCTTGATCGGAACATCAAATGCGCCCAGTTCGTGAAGCGGTGCGGCGAGGTCAATCTTTGAACGATCAATCTCCAGCCCCTGTTCCTGTAATTTTTCGAGAATTTGCGGGATGCCGACCGAGCCGAACATTTTTCCGTTTTCGCCCACCTTGGCGGAAATGGTGCACTCGATGCCTTCGATCTTCTTAGAAAGCTCTTCTGCAGCACCCTTTTCTTTTTTGAGCTGCGCGAGGCGCTCAAGGCGTTTCTTCTCAATCTGGCGCTTCTTTCCTTCGGTCACTTCCGTCGCAAACCCCTTAGGTAAGAGATAATTGCGGGCATAACCGGGAGACACTTTAACAATGTCGCCTTCAATTCCCAGGCCCTCGACCTGGTCCATCAACAATACTTCAATAGCCATCTCTGCGAACTCCTTTCGGCCTTAGCGAACCAATCCCATTACACGCGCACGGCGGATCGCGCTCTTAATCTTGCGCTGTTGCTGGGCGTTGGCACCGGTCAGGCGACGGGGCAAAATTTTACCGCGGTCGGTCATGAACTTCTTCAGAAGCTCGGCATCCTTGTAATCGACATCCGTAACCCCGCGCAAAAGCTCGGGATCGCGT
>JAFGWS010000057.1 GCA_016937035.1 Pontiellaceae bacterium | reverse complement strand
CGAACCGCTTCCCGAAAGCGGCAAGGCGATCTCCGAAGCCGACCTGACCCGGATGATCCAGGATTACTACCGCCTGCGCGGCTGGGATGAAAAAGGCCGCCTCAAGGCCGACCCCGCCGTGCAGCCATAATCCGCCGCCGTCCTGCCGGGCATCCTACGCCCCGAGAGGCACCCTCTGCCATTGGCAGGGCGGTCGTTATGTCCGTCACACCCGTCCGACATGCCGAATCGTTCCTCATAACCCAAATCGAAACGACCGTTTTCTCTACCCGAAACGGCCGGATTCATGATGGAATCAAAAATGATGACGAGGTGACAGCCACCCAGTGACTGGAGTGTACCTTGCCTGTCCCATCTCTCATGACATTGATTCTTCATCATCGCACGGTCAGTGGACTTGATTCAGCGCTTCCGGCGGCAGAACAACCAATTTTCCCATGGGCGGTCTTTAGCGACTCTTCAAGGGAAATATGCGATTATTCATATGGAATGCAATATTTCGCGGCCCCCCGCCGTAACATCTTCGACCATAACATTATCGGGTTATAAGTGAATATTGATTGCCATAGGATTGATATCATTGTATGAAAACTGGACTCAAAAGCCGTGCAGCTATGGGGTGCCAAGGGTGCGGCAAAAGAGCAAAAAGGCATAAGAGTGGCTGCGTCTAAAGCTCCCGTGATGCTTCTGCAATTGATGATCGGATGATGACATGATGCCTGAAGAATTCATCGCTCTCTGGAAGGACAACAAACTCACCGAACAGGGCGGGGCGGGGCGGGGCGCAGTCCCACTTCGACGACCTCTGCGACCTGCTCGGCGTGGACAAGCCGTGCGACCTCTCCGCCGCCCTCAAACAACTCACCGACGATGCCCTGAAGCTCGAAAACCCGCCCCTTGCCGCCGCCGATCTGACCGCCAGGGACCGAAATCTTTTGACGCAACGCAAAAAGGAGAAGGACTAAATGCCATTTGCCGAACAACTTCGCAGCCGCCTTTTGAAGAAGCTTTCCGAGCTGTTCCAGCTAGATCAGCCGGATCTCGACTTCGGCTTTTACCGCATCATGCATGCCAGGGCGCGGGAAATCCAGAATTTCATCGGCAACGACCTGTTGAACATCGTCGCGGATGCCTTCGGAGGGTTGGATCAGACCCGCAAGGCGGAATTGAAGGCGAGGATCGATCAAGAAATCACCATAGCCAAAGAATACGGCGTTGCCGACCCTGAAAATTCTCCGAAGGTCAAAGAAGCCCGGGCGGCATATGACGCGGTCAAGGATACCGCCGGCGCCGAGGCCGACGTTTATGACCACCTGTACCGCTTTTTTGAGCGCTACTACGACGACGGCGACTTCATTTCCCGCCGCTATTACACCAGGGAGGCATCCGGCAAGGCGGCGCCCTTTGCCGTGCCCTACAACGGCGAGGAGGTGAAACTGCATTGGGCCAACGCCGACCAGTATTACATCAAGAGCGCCGAGTATTTTTCCAATTTCACCTTTGATCTTACCCAATCGGCCGAGTTCAGAAAGATGTCGAAGGAGGAGCGGGAACTTCATCAAATTCCCGAGTCTCCGCTCACTGTGCATTTTCGCGTCGTCGAGGCCACAGAGGGCGAGCACTGCAACGTCAAGGTTAGTGAGGCCACCAAGCGCTTTTTCATCCTGCATGCCGAAAATCCGGTCGCTTTGACCGAACCCGGCGAGCTGGTCGTCCATTTCGAATACCGTCCCGACCCGGAAAAAACCGGTCAGGAAGGCGCGTGGCGGGACAAGCGCAACGCCGAGGCGGTGGAGGCGATTTTGGATTTTGGTGTGCAGATTGCTGATTTGTCTGATGAGGAACTGGCTGCGAAGTTCGGTCTTCCGTTTCCAATCCCCCATCTGAAATCCACCATCGGAGAATATTTCCGTCTGTTCAAGGAGCCCGCGCCGACAGAAAACGACAAGAAACGCCCCGTACTGGCCAAATACGTGAACCAGTACACCGCCCGCAACACGATGGACTATTTCATCCACAAGGATCTGGGCGGCTTCCTGCACAGGGAGCTGGACTTCTACATCAAAAACGAGATCATGCGCCTCGACGACATCGAAAACGCCGAGGCCCCCGCGGTCGAAAGCTATCTGGCCAGGATCAGGGTGCTGCGCAGAATCGCGGGCAAACTGATCGACTTTCTGGCGCAGCTTGAGGACTTCCAGAAAAAGCTCTGGCTCAAGAAAAAATTCGTTGTTGAAACAAACTATTGCATCACACTCGACCGGGTACCGGAGGAGCTGTATCCGGTAATCGCCGCCAACGAGGCGCAGTGTGAGGAGTGGATCAGGCTGTTTGCCATTGATGAGATTGGGGAAGATGCACCACGCAAAGACGCGAAGGCGCGAAGCGGGGATTTGTTCGGGGAGAGGGTGATTCCCTTTTCACGGCCTTTGACGGTAGCTTTTCTCAAGGCCAACGATAAGCTGGTGCTCGACACCCGCTTCTTCGATGAAAGCTTCAAGGCCCGGCTGCTCGCGTCAATTGAGAACTTCGATGAACAGTGCGATGGATTGCTGGTTCACTCGGAGAATTTCCAGGCGCTGAATTTGTTGCAGGAACGGTATCGCGAGCAGGTGAAATGTGTGTATATCGATCCGCCGTATAACACAGGTGGGGACGGTTTTGCCTACAAGGATAGCTATCAGCATTCGAGTTGGCTTTCTATGTTTGCTGGCCGGATGGAATGTTTTTTACCTCTGATGTCGATGTATGGAGTGTTTTTTTCCAGCATTGATGACAATGAAATGTCCAGCATGAAAAACATTTTGGATAATTGTTTTGGTTTCGACCAATTTGAATCGCAAATAATTATCCAATCAAATAAACGCGGGCAGACCTACCAGTCGGTTGCCAAAACACATGAATATTTATTTTGTTATATCGCAAGCCAACGTGCTGAGATTTTGGAACTACCAAAAGTAATTGCTTCAAATGCGCTAAGAGATGATGGTGGTCATTATGAGCTGTGGGAATTAAGAAATCGAAATCCAAAGTTTGGAAAACATAACCGACCAAATCTTTATTACCCAATTTATGTTGATGCAAAAATCATGAATGAAGATGGTTATGCAAGGCTGTCCCTGATAAAATCCGATAATTTTTCGTTAGAAGTGTTTCCGAAAAACAGTGAGGGGAAAGACTCGTGTTGGAGGTGGGGTAAAGAGAAAGTTGCAGCGGTACTTTCCAGGAATGATCTTTCTGCTCTTGTTGCAAAGAAGAAAAAAGATGGTGGTTGGAATATTTACGAAAAAGCAAGAAAGGGGTCAACAAAAACAAAGTCAATATGGACAGAAACTGAAGTCATTAATGAACAAGGTACGGTTGAAGTCGGTTCTCTTGGATTTACTGAATTTGGCTTTCCGAAACCAACCGGACTATTGAAAAAAGTTCTGCAAATAGGTTCAAACAGTGAGGGTTTAATTCTCGACTACTTCTCCGGTTCCGGCACCACCGGTCATGCGGTCATCAACCTCAATCGTGAGGACGGCGGCAAGCGCAAATACATCCTCGTGGAAATGGGCGATTATTTTGACACCGTTCTCAAGCCCCGCATCGCCAAGGTGGTCTATTCCGAAAGCTGGAAAGACGGGAAACCCACCGCCCGCCATTCCGGAATTTCCCACTGCTTCAAAACCATCCGCCTGGAATCCTACGAAGACACCCTCAACAATCTGCGAAAGGACGATGCTGGAACGAATAATGATTCGTACCTACGCGAGGCGCGGGAAAAATTTCTGCGCTCCAATCCCTCCCTGCGCGAAGACTACATGCTCCATTATCTGCTCGATGTGGAGACACGGGGAAGTCAGTCTCTGCTCAACATAGACGTCTGTGCCGATCCCACCTACTACACGCTGGAGGTCAAGAAGCCGGGGACGGACGAATATGTCACCCGTGCGGTCGATCTGATCGAGACTTTCAACTACCTGATCGGCCTGCGCGTGGTTCACTACGCCGCACCACAGGAATTCACCGCTAGCTTCAAGCGGATTGAAGATCCCGAAGCGCCCACGGGTCAGAAAACCAGACTCGTCATCGACGGCAAACTTGGACCCATTAACCGCGAAATACGCGAACCGCGCGAAGATGAAGATCACAGCAGCGTTCGCGGTTCAAATATCTGGTGGTTTCGCAAGGTCGAGGGCTGGGCGCCCCAAGACCCGGCCCATCCCGACAACGGTCAGCGGGAAAAGGTTCTGGTCGTCTGGCGCAAGCTCACCTCCGACATCGAGCAAGACAACCTGATGCTGGACGAATGGTTCCGGAAGAACCGCATCAGCGCCCGCGATTTCGAGTTCGACGCCATCTACGTCAACGGCAGCAACAATCTGCCCAATCTGAAACAGGATGACGAGAACTGGAAGGTCCGCCTCATCGAGGAAGAGTTCTTGAAGCGCATGTGGGAGGTGCGGGAATGACCTCACGCGAAGACGCGAAGACGCAAAGGGATATCGATATCATCCGGCCTGAAGGCAATTCACTCTTCGACCGCGTTGCCTCCATCCTCGAACAGGCGCGCTGCAATGTGGTACGGGCGGTCAACGCCAACATGGTGCTGGCCTACTGGTTGATCGGCAGGGAAATAGTGCTGGAATTGCAGGGTGGTGAGAATCGTGCAGCGTACGGCGAGCAGGTTATCGAGGTTCTCTCCTCCCGGTTGAAAACCCGCTTTGGCCGGGGATTTTCGACCACCAATCTGCGTTACTTTCGTACCTTTTACACAGTTTACGCTGACCGCCTGCCCGAAATTCGCCAGATCGGATCTGGCGTTTTGGCTTCCAATGAAAAACGCCAGACCGGGTCCGGCGTTTTGGCCGACATGGCGGAAGCGGTGGAAACCGTTACTGCGCCGCGAGGATTTTCGCCCGTGCTGGGATGGTCGCATTATCAGGTGCTTATGGGCGTCGATAATCCCAACGAACGCCTATTTTACGAAATTGAGGCCGAGAAGGAGGGCTGGGAAGTCAAACATCTTGAGCGGCAGATTCATACTCTCCTGTTTTCCCGCCTGGTCAAAAGCCGGGACAAGGTCGGCGTGATGAAACTGGCCTGTGAGGGGCAGTCGCTGCAAACGGCGGTGGACGCGATCCGAAACCCCTATATTCTTGATTTCCTTGGCCTGCCCGAAGCCGATGTCCTGCACGAATCCGCATTGGAATCAGCAATTATCCACAATCTGCAATCGTTCCTGCTGGAATTGGGCAAGGGATTTGCCTTTGTTGGTCGGCAGAAACGTCTGCAATTCGACGCTGACTATTTCTATGTCGATCT
>JAFGWS010000007.1 GCA_016937035.1 Pontiellaceae bacterium | reverse complement strand
TTCAGTTCCGCCGTGGCGACCGTCTTTTTTGCTGCTTCAAGCTGGGCCTTGGCCTGCTCCAGTTGCGGTTTACGCAGGATCAGCTCCTTTTCCAGATCGCTGATGCTCTCTTTGTCATCGATCATTTCCCATTCGTGCCGGGCGACTTCCTGACGGCCTTGTTCCTGTGAAAAATTATATTCCGCCTGGGCCAGCGTACTGCGGGCCTGCGCCAGCGAATTTTCAAAATCGACGGGATTAATCCAGAGCATCGGATCGCCTGCCTCAAAGACGCCGCCGGGCTCAAAGGCTTCCGCCGTTTTATAAATGCGCCCGCCGACTTCCGGTTTGAGTTCCAGCCGCTGTGCCGCCTGAATGTTGCCCGTTGCCTGCAACACAATCGGGGCGCTGGTGGATTGCAGCTGCTGTACTTTCACCATCACCACACGTTCGCGCGGCGGGATCACCTTGGGTTCTGGTTTAAGAATAATCAGTACGGCATAACCGCCCAGTCCAATACCGATAATCAGGAGCGGAATGAGGACGTTGATGAATAATTTTTTTGCGTTCATGATGTATATCCTTCGTTTCGAAATAGTTATTGAGCACCGCCGCCCAGCGCACGGCATAATTCGATGCGGGCCGAATAGAGGCTCAGTTCGGTGTTGATCAGGTTGCGTTCCATATTCTGTTTAGCCGTCAGCGCGGAGAGTACGTTGAGATAGTCTACCAGACTGTTGCGATAGCGGATCTGAGCTTCGTTCAGCTGTTGGTTCAGTACCGCCAGCTGTCGTCGTTGCAGTTCCAGCTGCTCTGCCGTTTTACGCTCCTGCAGCAGGGCATTGTCCACTTCGGACACCGCCGTGATCACCTTTTGTCGGTAGAGCGCAACGCCTTCTTCAATCCGCGCCAGCTGATACTCCACCTCTGCCTTGCGTCGTCCGCCATCAATCAGCGGGGCCGCCAGCCCTGCGGCCAGATTCCCCGCCCAATTGTCAAGCAGGTCGGCGAGCCGGGTTTGTGAATCCGTGAGCGACCCCGTCAGTGTCAGCGTCGGCAGACGATCTGCGCGAGCGATCGCCACGCCGAATTCTTTTGCGCTGAGGCGTTCAAATTCAGCCAGCAGGTCGGGACGGTTCATCAACAGATCGGCAGGGAGCCCCGCAGCCGGCAACGGCGGCAGCGTCGGCGCTGCGGCGGTCTTAATCTCCAGTCCGCTGCTGTTGCTGCGGCCCAATAATACGGCCAGCTGCGATTTCTGGAGCTCCAGCTGAAGTTCCGCAGAAGGAACCATGGCACGGGTGGATTCCACCGCCTGCTGCTGCTGATACACCTCGAGTGCGGTGGCGATCCCGTTTTTCTGCCTAACCTTAAGCAGTTCAAGCGAATCGAGATTGGTTTCGAGCTGCTCTTTGAGAAGGTCGAGTCGACGCTGCTGAGCGATAATATTCAGCCACGTCTGGGTAATGTTGGCGGAGAGCGAGAGTTGTGCGCCCAGAAAATCATACCGACTAGCTTCAACGCCGTTGAGCGCCGCTTCTTTGGATGCGCTGATGCGGCCCCACAGATCGATTTCATACGAGGCGGATAATCCCAGCCGAAAGGCGTCCATCCGGGTGCTTTCGGTAATGTCCGGCAGCGTCGTTCCCGCCGAACCGGAGCCGGACAAAGAAGGGGCGCTCGCAGCTCCGGTTTTCCGGGCAAGCGCGGACTGCTGTTTCAGGCGGGCGGAATATTGGGCCAGTCCAAGGTTGCCGGAAAAGGCTTCCTCCATCAGCGCATTCAGCTCGACAGAATCGAACGCTTTCCACCAATCTGAGAATAACGCTGCAGTGCCCGAAGCTTCCGAAAACGTCGACGGGACGTCCTGATCCAAATCGGTTCTCGGTTTCGGCTGAAAGACCGTACAGCCCGACAAGGAAATAAGGGCGCTGAGAATAAGTAAACCCCGTGGTTTCATGAGTGTGCCTTTCTGGATTGAAGGAGTGCGCGGGTGGCCGTCAGTCCGCCGATTGCATAATTTTCGACCTGCTCCGCAATCACGTTACGGTCCATCGTAACGTTTATAGCGCAGGGGTGCGGCTCGTCGGTGGGCGCCGTCTTCGACGCGTGCTGCTGTCCGATGTTGATAAAAATATGAAGACTCGACAGATTGATCATCGCGATCTGAAGCTCGTCCGCCGTAGTTTGGGAGCCCAAAAAGTGTCGAACTTTATCGGCGACATTCTGGTAGTGTCGCGATATCAGCTCCTCATGCAGTCTGAAATGAATTTCGGTCGGCTGTCCCATTTCATAATGCATCAGCCGAGGCAGGAGCCCGGCCTCGCCATCGTCCAGAATATTGAGAATGCGTGAACGCACAAAGCCGCGAATCCAGCGTTCCGGATCAGGCATATTCACGTCGGGAGCGGGATATATTTTAGAGCAGATTTTGAACAGGTAACGGAAGCATTCGAAATAGAGGTTGAGTTTGTCGCCGAAGTAATAATTCACCGCAGCAATATTGGCTTCGGCCGCGTCACAGATTTCGGCGATGGTGGCATCCCGATAGCCCTTTTCCGCAAACACCCGGCAGGCGGCTTGCAGGACTCTCTGTTGGGTTGAAGACGATACACTCATTTTAAATCCACATTTGAAAAGTTGGTTTGGAAAATATGGATGCGGGGTTGCACTGTCAATCCCGAAGCCGCAACATTTGCTGTAACCGACATCGATGGCGGGTTCGTCCAGTCGATTTTACGGGACCAGAACGGCTGAAACCCCTCCCGCCGTGCCGCAATAGCCCTTCTCCTATAGGGCTCTACACCGTTTCGATGGAGTTGCGGAAAAAATCCTTGTCAACAGGGTATATGATCTTTCGTAAAGAACGCAACCTGATGGAAACAAGGAAGATGCGATTTTAATCGCATCCTCCTTGAACAGGTTGTTAACAGGATTTTCAACGGCCCTGTTAATATTCGGGACGGCCGGTTTTGTCCGGATCGACTACGGGAAGGACCGGAAGCCCCATTTGGCGGGAAATTTTCTTCGCAATGTCGGTGTTGTCATAGAATCCGGTAAAATCCGTCGCGCCTTTTCCGCCCGCAAAGACCGGACAGGGCAGTGCGGTATGGGCGGTTGTTGTCCAATCCCAGCCGGATTCGCGGGCCACCATTCTCGTAATGGAGATGGTCAGAGGCTCCTTACCTCCATAGGACAAATAATCGACGTTGTCATCGTCGTCGCCGAGGCTATATCCGGATATCCGATCGTCGGCTACAGCTTCTCCGAGCGATGCATCAAAGGCCTTTTCGAGCAGATCCCGCTGGTATTCCGTAAGCGCTTCCCAATCCAAGCCGAAGTTTTCCTTGATCAGGCCCTTCATCTCATCGTCAATGTTGCTTTCTTCGACACTGGTCCATTCATGCGTCTTCTTGTATTCCTCCAAATCCCGGGAGTTGAATAATCCCCCCGACTTGGTCTGGCCGTGCAGCGGCTTAAGCTCGGTATTGTAGTGGGAGGAGCCGGATCCTAGCGTCAATCCACCGGTTTCGTGGTCGCCCGTCACAACGATCAGCGTTTCGTCGGGATGCCGCTTCATGAAATCGAGAGCAACACCGACGGCTTCGTCGAAGGCGAGTACTTCGTGGATGGTCGTCACAATGTCGTTGTCGTGGCAGGTCCAATCGATCTTTCCGCCTTCAACTTCGATGAAGAAGCCTTCGGGGTTGGACTGGAGATAATTGATGGCGACCTGCGTGATTTCCGCCAACGTGAAATTTTCGGGCGGAGTGTCGATGGCGTTGGGCATCGACTTGCCGTCATGGGACGTTTCCACCGAGCAGATGACCTTGCCTGCTTTCCGGTTTTTGAGCCGGAGGATTTCCGACCGGTTCGTCAGGGTGGTGTATCCCGCATCTTCAAACGCCTGGCGCGGGGTAATCCTGGCGGTGTTGTTGGTGTCGTTGAAATTCTCGAAGCGGCCGCCGCCGAAAAAGTCGAACCCGCTCAGCGAGGCCTGGTAGCTGATGTCACAATAGTGGTCGCGATTGTCGACGTTGGCATAATAGGCGGCCGGCGTGGCGTGGGAAAGCGGTGCGCTGGAAATGATGCCAATGGCCATCCCCTTTTCCTGGGCCAGCTCGGCAATGCTTTTCACCGAGGTGTCGCGCGAAGGGGTAAGCCCGATAACGCCCGGCTGTGTCTTTTGTCCGGTTGCAAACGCAGTGGCGCAGGCCGCCGAGTCGGCAACGAAGCGGTTGTCGCAGAAGGTGGTGGAGAGGCCGACAACGGGCATTTGAGTCATGTTCAACTGGGCTCTCGCGGAAAGAAGGGATTCGGCGGAGTTGACCTTTTCCGCTTTGAAAGCCTGTGCCGCCTCGATCTGCGGCGAGGACATGCCGTCTCCCAGAAAGAAAAACACATATTTAGGGGGAGTTTGGTCGATTTGATTATGTACACACCCGGAAACGATTAGGGCGGCGGCAAGGGGGACGAGATAGAATCGGGCTTTCACTTTGAACATAATAACTCCTTTGGTTAGCTCCCCTGTTTACTTTCTTATGCGCAAAGGATTCAATGACTATTTTGGTTTTTGCCGGATTTGTTGAGGGCACGCCTTGTTATCGGTTATGGCGGATTCGCGCAAGTTATTGAGGGCAACCAATGGGGCGAAGGACCTGCGACACGATCAAGCAGGTCAAGCCGAAGAAAAAAAGCAGACAGGGCGGTAAGCCGGATTCTGTTCCCCTTGCGGGGTCGATCATTTATCTAGTGCGATCAACCCGAAACTCAAAC
>JAFGWS010000056.1 GCA_016937035.1 Pontiellaceae bacterium | reverse complement strand
TATAACATTTTTCAGGCAGTAACAATAGCCGAACGCCCCATAGCCAATGTTGGTAACGCTCTCAGGAATCACCACATTCATCAGGCTAGAACAATCGGCGAACGCAGCTAGGTCAATAGTGGTGACGCTGTCGGGGATCACCACCTTCGTCAGGTTGATGCATCCGTAGAACGCCCTCTCGCCAATGGTGGTTACCGGATAACTGTCGATGGTGCCGGGAATGGCTACAGCCCCGCCGGAACCCGTATAGCCGGTGATGGTGATGGCGGCGCTGTTGGTGGTGTAGGTGAATTGCTCTGCATCAGATGTTGTCGAATCTGAGCATGAAGCCAATGTGATCGGCAGGATAAGCATAAGTAGCGCGGACAGATCGTTGGTTTTCATCTCATTCTCCTGTGATCAATTCATGTTTATTGACGTTCATTAGCGGTTAACGGCATTTTTCGGGTGAACTTTTGTAAACATAAGAAGGAAAGAAGAGCAAATAGTCAAATCCTGTTGCCGCAAATGTTTCACCAGTCCTATTATTTTGTTTGCGCCTTTTGCTGCAACGACGATGAATTGGCTCGCAGAGCCAACCCTACAACGCTACAAAATGTAAAGTCGGCTCTATGAGCCGAAACAGAGCCCGCGCTGCAATGATGCAACGTGTAGCGTCGCCGCAATGAATGAATTTTAAGCAGCGGATGGTTGAGCGCTCAGTGCGTCTGTGAGCGGGAAGAAAATAATTCATCGCTCAGGAGCGGTGTTAGAAAATCGCCCTTCAAGCTTGGTTCTGTGGAAGGGGGTACGGTATGTTCTGGCTCTTTGTTAAGGAGACAGGTGGATTGCTATGAGTGCAGAAAACAGAGTCTTTATTTATGATACGACGCTGAGGGACGGGGCGCAGGCGGAGGGCGTTACCTTTTCGCCGGCATCCAAAATCCAGGTGGCAAAGATGCTCGATTCGTTCGGGGTGGACTATATTGAGGGCGGCTATGCGGCTTCGAATCCGAAGGACATGGCGTTCTTTAAGGACATCAAGAAGGAGAACCTGAAGCACGCCAAGATTGCTGCGTTCGGGAGTACGCGTCGGGCCCATGTGAAGGTCGAGGAAGATAAGGGAACGCTGGCGCTGCTGGAGGCGGATACCGAGGTCTGCACGATTTTCGGAAAGACCTGGCTGCTGCATGTGATCGAGGTGCTCAAAACGACGCCGGAGGAAAATCTGCTGATGATTGAGGACACCTGCCGTTTTCTGAAGGAGCACGGCAAGGAGGTCATTTATGATGCAGAGCACTTTTTTGACGGCTACCGCGACAGTCCGGAATATGCGCTTCAAACGCTGGAGGCGGCAACGCGCGGCGGAGCCGATGTGTTGGTGCTGTGCGATACCAACGGTGGCCGCCTGCCGCACGAGGTGCATGAAGTAACATCGCTCGTACGCGAGCGCTTTGAGGTCTCGATCGGGATTCACACGCATAACGATTCTGAGCTGGGCGTGGCGAATGCAATGGAGGGGGTGCGCGCGGGCGCGGTGCAGGTGCAGGGCACGATTAATGGATTCGGTGAGCGCTGCGGCAATTGCAATCTGGTTTCGGTGATCGCCAATGTGATTTGCAAAACAGAAAAGACCTGTCTGGCCGACCCTGAAAAACTAAAGAGCCTGAAGCAGGTTTCGCAGTTTGTGAACGAGCAGGCCAATTTGAGGGATAATCAGCGCGCGGCCTTTGTGGGCGAAAGTGCATTTGCGCACAAGGCGGGTATGCACGTGGACGGCGTCCGCAAGGTTTCGCAGAGCTTTGAGCATGTGTCGCCGGATTCAGTGGGCAATACACGCCGTATTCTGATTTCGGAGCTTTCGGGCGCGAGCAATGTGATGGAGAAACTGCTCGAAATGGGGCTCGACAACATTGATCGTAAATCGCCGGAGGTCCGCGAAATTCTCCAGACGATGGAAAAGATGGAGAAGGGCGGCTATGTGTATGAAGCGGCCGACGCCTCGTTTAAGATGCTGATCAAGAAGGTGCTGAAGGAGCATAAGAGCTTCTTTGAGCTGGAAGGCTTCCGCGTGATTGTCGAGAAGCGCAGTAAGGATGATCCCTGTGTTTCTGAGGCGACGCTCAAGCTGAAGCTGAACGATGAGAAAAAGGTCTTTACGGTTGGTGAGGGCGACGGACCGGTGGATGCGCTCAATATGGCGCTGCGTCATGCGCTGGCGGAGTTATATCCGAGCATTGCCGATGTGCAGTTGGCGGATTACCGCGTGAGTATCCTCGATCCGGAGGAGGCCACGGCGGCGAAAACGCGCGTGCATATTGAATCGACCGACGGCAAGCAGTCGTGGGGCACCGTCGGCGTTTCGGAAAACATTATCGAAGCATCGTGGGAGGCGCTCGTCGACGGCGTGGAATACAAACTTTTCCTAGACGAGGAAAAGTAGAGACGAATTTCTCTGTGAGGTATTTTTCAGAATAATTCACCACGAAGACACGAAGAGCACGAAGCATTTGAGATAAAGCCGATGGTTCCTTCGTGTGCTTCGTGTCTTCGTGGTGAGAATTGAATGGGAGTAGTTATGACGGAACTATCAAAAACATACGAAGCGAAAGATGTTGAGGAAAAGTGGTATCAGAAGTGGATGGCGGACGGCCGCTTTCATAACGAGAGCGCCAACGGGGGCGACCCGTTCTGCATCGTCATTCCACCGCCGAATGTGACCGGTATTCTGCACATGGGCCACGCCCTCAACAATAACATTCAGGATGTGCTCACCCGCGTTGCGCGTATGCAGGGCAAAAACACCGTATGGGTTCCGGGTACCGACCACGCCGGCATCGCCACGCAGAATGTGGTGGAACGCGCGTTGCGTAAAGAGGGCAAGGATCGTGACGACCTGGGGCGGGAAAAGTTTATTGAGCGGGTTTGGGAATGGAAAGAGGAGTATGGCTCCACTATCTCGAATCAGCTGAAAAAACTGGGCGCTTCCTGCGACTGGGATCGTGAGCGTTTTACCATGGATGAGGGTCTGAGCGAGGCGGTTTTGGAGATCTTTTGTCGGCTTTATGATAAAAAGCTGATTTATCGCGGCAATCGCATCATTAACTGGTGCCCGCGCTGTCAGACCGCGCTGTCCGACGAGGAGAGCGAACACGTCGAGGTAGAGGGTGCGCTCTATCATCTGCGCTATGCCGTAAAAGGGCAGAAGAAACGTATTGTTGTGGCGACTACCCGCCCGGAAACGATGCTCGGCGATACCGCCGTTGCGGTGAATCCGCGCGACGAGCGCTATAAAGATTTGATCGGTCAGATGGTCGTTCTCCCGATCACGAATCGCGAAATTCCGATTATTGCGGACGACTATGTGGATCCGGAATTCGGTACCGGTCTGGTGAAGATAACGCCGGCGCATGATCCGAACGACTTTGAAATGGGCCTGCGTCACAAGCTCCCGCAGATTAACGTGATGACCGATACCGGCATCATGAACGAGAATGCAGGGCCGTACGAAGGCATGGACCGCTTTGAGTGCCGGAAACAGTTGATGGAAGATCTGATGGCCAACGGACTGGTGGAAAAGGTTGAAAAGCACATGCATGCCGTGGGGCATTGCTACCGCTGCGATACCGTGGTGGAACCGCGCCTTTCGCCGCAGTGGTTTGTTAAAATGAAGCCGCTCGCCCGCCCGGCCATTGAGGCGGTGAATACCGGACGCATCAAGTTTGTTCCTGATCGCTGGACGAACACCTATATGAACTGGATGGAAAACATCCGCGACTGGTGCATTTCGCGTCAGATCTGGTGGGGACATCGCATTCCGATTTTTTACTGCGACGACTGCGGTCATGAGTGGGCCTCGAAAACGACGGAAACCGCTTGCGCGAAATGCGCCTCGGCAAATATTCGCCAGGACGAGGATGTGCTCGACACGTGGTTCTCTTCATGGCTCTGGCCGTTCAGTGTTTTCGGCTGGCCTCGGCAGGATGACGATCTGAAGTTTTATTATCCCAGCAAGACGCTCGTGACCGGGAATGAAATCATTTTCTTTTGGGTGGCGCGCATGATCATGTCCGGGCTGGAAGTCATGAACGATATTCCGTTTGACACGGTTTATATCCACGGCACGGTGCGCGACGATCAGGGCCGCAAAATGTCGAAGAGCCTCGGTAATTCGATCGATCCGCTCGATATCATTGAAAAGTACAGCTCCGACGCGTTGCGTTTTTCGTTGCTGATGATTACAGCGACCGGGCAGGATGTCTATATCAACGACGAAAAGTTTGAGATCGGTCGTAACTTCGGAACCAAAATCTGGAACGCCGCGCGCTTTATGCAGATGCATTCGGAAGGATTCCATGTGCAGGATCTGGCGTTTAATAAAGCCGATCTGACGCCGGACGATCAACATCTGCTGGCGAAGCTCAATGAGGCGATCGCATCGGTGAATGACAATCTTCAGCGTTATCGTTTTAACGATGCGACCCTCGCGCTGTACGATTTCTTCTGGCACAGCTACTGCGACTGGTATCTCGAATATGCCAAGCCGATCCTCTACAAAGGAACGCCCGAGCAGAAGAAACATACGCTGCAGGTCATGCATTTTGCCTTCTCGACCGCGCTCAAACTGCTCCATCCTTTCATGCCGTTCCTGACGGAAGAGCTTTGGCACGGAATGGAATACAATCACGCAGATGAGACCATCATGCTGGCTTCGTGGCCGGAAGAATCGGTGCTCAAGGGGGTTGATTCTTCGGTCGTGAAGTATGTCGACGGAAAGCACGATCTGATTCGTGTGGGTCGTATTCTGCGGGCGGAGTATAATTTATCCAACAAGCAGGAAGTCGTGTTTTTTGTGCGTCCGGTAAACGGAAAATATGCCGAACAAGTTGAGGGCGATAAAGAATCCATTATGGCTGCGCTCAAAGCGGAAAAACTTGAGGTTAATCTCAATTTCACTCCGAGCGGTGCGATGCCGAGTGGAATCAGTGCGCTGGGCGCGGTCTATATGTCGATCGAAGACTTGGTTGATGTGGACGCCGAAATCGAAAAGCTGACGAAGGAGCTCGATGAGGTGAATGGACATCTTTCCAACGTGAAGAAAAAGCTGGCCAATCAGAATTTTGTGAGCAAGGCCCCGCGTGATGTGGTGGCGGTTCAGGAAAAACGACAGGCCGAGTTGATCGAAAAAAGTGAAAAGCTTGTCAAGATGATTGAGACCCTGCGCGGCTGAGGTGATCCGTTGAGCGGCGGTGGAATTTGTCTTAAATGGCGTTTGACGCCATAAGGCGGAGTGTTATACTGCGCGCCGCTTTTTATCTACAGATGAAGGGCCTGCGTATTTTCACTCGCAGTCTTTTCGGGCCGTGAGGGCCCTTAGCGGAGCAACATTATGAATTTGAACTACTTGAATATTGCGGAAGAAAAGATCCCCAACATTCCGATGCTGGTCAATCTGATCTCCTATCGTACCCGTCAGCTTAACGCCGGCGCACGTCCGATGGTTAAGCCGGATCACCCGGAACAGGATAAGCACGATATTGTTCTGAAGGAAATTGCCGAAGGGTTGCTGACTGCAGAAATGTCGTTTTCTCAGGAAGAGTCGGAGATTCCCGGACTCGATTTCGATGCTTCGATTCTTCTCTAACGAGAAGGACGCCCGAAGCTCAAATATAGAAATCCGAAAAAATTTCAAATCGGCAATGGCTCAAGGCTCAAAAGTTTTGGGCTTTTTGTTTTTAGAGATTTGGCGTTTGTTTAGAATTCCGCGTTTTGATGGTTGGGTTTGATATGGCTGGAAAGAATAAAAAAAAGAAGAATGATCCTTCGGCGGGGGTGCTGGCCACCAACCGGAAAGCGTTGCGTGACTATCATATTCTGGAGCAGATCGAAGCCGGAATTATGCTGACCGGGACGGAGGTCAAGTCGGTGAAGCTGGGGCACCTCAGTATTCAGGAAGGCTATGTGCACATCGGCGAACGTATGGAGGCGTGGCTGGTTGCCTGCACCATTCAGCCCTATGAGCAGGGTAATATTTTTAACCACAACCAGACCCGTGAACGCAAACTGCTCATGCACCGCAAGGAAATAGAGCGGCTCTACGGAAAAATCCGCGAGAAAGGGCTCACGATTGTTCCGCTGAAAGTCTATCTCGTGCGCGGCAAGGTAAAGGTGAAAATCGGGCTGGGCCGCGGTAAAAATGTGGTCGATAAGCGCGATGTCATTAAGAAGCGCGAGTCTGATCTCGCTGCTCAGCGTGCGATGCGCAACCATAACGGGTAAATTGGGGTGAGGATTACACCCGCTTTTTAAAGAGAAATTTCCGGGCGAACCCGCTCTTTTTCCTGTCTTTTCATGATTCCGTCTCTTTTAGAGAATTTACCGCATACGGTGGATCATAATGCTGCCGATGATCGTGAAGACAATGATCGAGGACCACGCTCCGATCCACGGCGCGATGAGCATTTGTTTGGCGAGATATTCCAAGGTAAACTGCAGGGCGTAGAGTCCGAAAAACATGCCGATGGCCAGCATGATGCCGGCCAATGCGCCTTTGCGACCGGTGTGTGCGCCGACCGGAATGCCGATGAGGACAGCGATCAGGCAGATAAAGGGCATGGTGAGGCGGTGGTGAAAGTCGACGCGGTATTTGTTGAGCGTCTCCGGTTTCAGAAACGTGTGGGTTTTGATGTACTGCCGCAACTCAAGGGATGAGCGGTATTCAACGGGTTTAAGTTCGTTAATCAAATCCTGCGGGGTTTCGCTGACTTTGAGCTGCCAGGTGTCGAACTCAAGCTCTTTGGGCAGTCGGATGCTGTTTTCGTCAAACTCTTCAATGGTGCCGTCCTGGAGCCACCATTCTCCGTCTAGCCAATAGCCCTTTTTAGCGATAATCTTTTTCAGGTCGGAGCCGTCGGGGCGGAAGGTGCGGAAGACGACGTTGTTCATGGTGTAGGTTCGCGTATCAAAGCTCTCAATCTGCCAACTGGTCAATTTGCTGGGATTTTCGAGAAAGAGCGCGTCGGTGTAGACATTCCCTTCTTCGGGGTTAATGTGGCTTTCGTTGAGTTTGTCGGCACTGTAGGCCCGCTGTGCGCCCCAGAATTCGTTGATGAAAAAGGTCAGTACCGAGCAGAGAATGCCCATAAACAGATAGGAGCGAATGATGGAATAGATGCTGACGCCGCTGGCGCGCATGGCCGTAATTTCGCTATGGCGCGTGAGCATGGAGAGGCTGTAGAGCGTGGAGAGCAGCAGGCAGATCGGGACAATGAAAATGATCATCGAAGGCAGCTTCAGGGTGAAATACTGGAGGATCACCCTCATCGGCACACTCTTGGTAATCCATTCGGAAGCATTGTTCATCAGGTCGGCAATGATAAACAGCATCGTGAAAGCCAACAACAGATAGATCATCGGCTTAATTAGATTTAGAAAAAGGTGTCGTGTAAGAATTTTCATAGTGAATGCGCAGTAAGGTAGCGGGAAAATGGAGACGCGGCAAGCGTTGAAAAGCCGGGCCGGCGCGTGTAGGCTCTGACCCAATGAATAGGGAGGTTTGGCTATGTCTGGAGTTGAGAATGTTTCCGAAAGCCGGGTGCAGGATCCTGTAACGCTGGTGATCTTTGGTGCCTCGGGCGACCTGACGCATCGGAAGCTGATGCCGGCGCTTTTTATGACCTATTTGCAGGGGCTTCTTCCGGAACGGTTCGTGATTGTCGGGGTTGCGCGGCGCGACGATGACGACGCGAGTTTCCGCGCAATGCTGAGCAAATCCATTAAAACCTTTTCCCGGCTTCCTGCGAAGGAGGATGCGGTGGCGCAGTTTGTGGAGCATGTTCGCTACCATCGGGGCGATATTTCCACACCGGAGTTGTATGAGGAACTGAAGGCGCGGCTGGAGGATACGGAGGTTTATCCGGAAAACCGGCTCTTCTATCTTTCGGTCATTCCATCGCTGTTTGAACCGGCAGTTCGTATGCTTAAACAGACGGGGTTGATTGAAAAATCAGGCAGGCCCCACTGGACGCGGGTGATTATTGAAAAGCCGTTCGGCAAAGATCTGGAGAGTGCGCGGACGCTGAACCGTACGTTACTGCGCCATCTGAACGAATCGCAGATTTTCCGTATGGATCATTATCTCGGGAAGGAGACCGTTCAGAATATTCTCTCGTTCCGCTTTGCAAACGCCATCTTTGAGCCGGTGTTTAACCGCAGCTATATCGACCACATCCAGATCACCGCCGCCGAGACCGTCGGGATGGAGATGGGGCGCGGCGGCTATTATGACGAATACGGAGCACTGCGCGATATGGTGACCAATCATCTGCTCCAGCTGCTCTGCCTCGTGGCCATGGAGGCGCCGGGCGATCTCTCGGCCGAGTCGATTCATAACGAAAAGGTCAAGGTGCTCAACGCCACCAAGCTGGATATCCGTAAAAACATTTCCGACGCGGTGTGCCGCGGGCAGTATTCCGACGGCTTGGACGGCGAAGGCAATCGCGTTAAAGGCTATCTGGAAGAGGATCGAATTGATCCCGAGTCCGATACGGAAAGCTTTGTGGCGCTGCGCCTCTCGATCAATAACTGGCGCTGGGCCGGCGTGCCGATTCTGCTG
>JAFGWS010000006.1 GCA_016937035.1 Pontiellaceae bacterium | reverse complement strand
GTAGCTCTCGTGAATGCCCGCGAACGAGTGCTCGGCGCTGTCTTCGTCTGCGGAGGATGACCGGACGGAGACGAGATCGGATTTAAAATCTTCATCGATGGTGCGGGTGAGATTATCAATCAGATCGTCCGGGAGTTCCGCGTTGAGGATCATGTTTTGAATCCTTTCGGCGATTTCTGCGGCATTGTCAGACCTCAGTTCTATGAGCATTTCGGCAATCGTTTCATCGAGTTGATTATGTGCCAGCGTTCGTTCGAGCGCAGTGCTGGAGAGCGCCACCCAGTCGGGCACCGGGTAGTTGCGATGGAGCCGAAGCAGATTCCGGCCTTTTCCGCCGATGGATGGAACGTCGGCTGGACCTTGCGGGTGGAAGAGATCGTTCAAAATGAACCTCCAAAGGTTATTCCGTGCGTGCGGAAGAGTTCGGCTGCGAGCACAAAGTAAAAGAGAATAATGTAGGCGCCGCCGTAGGATTCAAGCTGCCCTGCGGTTTTGCGCGAGGGCTCACGGCGGAAGCGCAGCAGTCCGTAGCAGGTTCCGAGAAAGAGCACCACGAGGCCGGCATAATAGAATAGCCCAAGATGAAGATAAAGGCCGACAATCCAGGCGAGAACGGTGTTGAGGACGCGAAGCGCGAGCACAACATTGGCGGCGGCAAACATGCCGAACTCTTTTGAGTAACTCGAAACGCCTTCAATCTCGTCATCTGGCATGCGGATTTTGCGCGAAATCTCCCAGTTGGCGAAGGCGAAAAAGTCGGCTGCGGCATAGGCCCAGAAGAGCCAGGGCGCCTCCCAGAACGACCGCTGCATGGTGAAGCTGAAAATGGTGGCGGTCAGCAGCGGCATGATCAGCATGTGGAGAAATGCGTAGAGAATAAAGTGACGCTTCAGCCATTCCGCGACAAAAAACTCGTGGAGTAAAATCCAAGAAAATCCAATTGCTACTCCCACGGCAACCACGGCCGAGATACCGCTGACTGCGGCACACAGGAGTTCGAGTGCAATCGCGATTCCGCCGAGGATTTTCAGGTGCGTCAGCGTGACCAGCCCGCGCGACAGGATGCGGTCGGGATAGTGGACGATGTCATCTTTGTAGTCCTTATGCTCATCAAAAACGCGCAAATGGAAGAAGCTGCAGAAGAGGAAAACCATACCGAGCAGGCTGAACCATCCGATACGCATCGGGTGGCCCGGATTGCCCAGCACCTGAGCGAGGAACTGGTTGGCCAGAAAGTAGATGAAGACCATGCAGATGTGCTGAAAGAGCGGAAAGCGCTCTGCCAGATAGGCGTTTAGGCGTCGAGTGAAGGGATCATTCAGGGAGAGTTCGAGTGCATTCATTTGAGTTGTCCTTTACTAATCCATTGATTGAGCTGGGTATAATCGATTTTACTGTTATGGCGCGGGTCGACAGGGAGCGGGGTATCGGTAAAAATAGTACGATCAGCATCAAGTTTGATCTGGCGCTCGTCGGCGTTTGCTCCCTGAATCACTGCCACCAGTTTGCCATCTTGTTCCAGGGCGGCGATACGCTTGGCGGACGGAATCATTTCCGCCCACTCCGCTTCGACCACCTGAGCGTGCAGGAGCTGGCCTTTTCGCATGATGGTGGAGTGAACGCGTCCGGTCAGAAAGAATCGGCCTTCGATATCAAAATATCCGGTGTCGCCCATTCGATGCCAGCAGGTACCGTCGGATTCGATCACTTTGTTTTCCTGAACGGCGGCATCATTGTTGAAATAATCGCGGCAGACGTGTTTGCCGGACACCAGCAGTTCGCCGGTTTCGCCCTGCGGAAGGGTTAGCGCATCGAGTTGATCAGGCGCAATCGGCTCCTTGCGGATCTGTACAATCCGAGTCCGAAGCAGATCGGTGGGTCTGCCGCAGCAGAACCCTTTCTGATGGTAGGTTTCCAGTCGTTCGTGGGTGGAGAGATGCGCCACAGGTTCGGCTTCGGTCGAGCCGTAGATGATGTCTATTTGGGTGTCAGGAAATCCGCAGTGCCAGCGCTCAATTTGTGTGGCAGTAACGGGGGCTCCTCCAGTAAAGATCTGCCGAATATTCGGGGGGTTATCCAAGCTGGCGAGGCGGTCGATAAACGGTGGCGAGGCGGTGATGAGCGTAACGCCGTGTTCGCGGATCTGGCAGTCAATCTGAACGGGATCTACTTCGGCCACTTTACGAAAATCCATGTCCGGAATGACGGAGGTGACTCCGGCGGCAAGATTGCGTAACGCAAATACAGGGAACATGGGCATGTCGATATCGTCGTCGCGATAATCGAGTTCCCGGCAGAGCGCTTCGTATTGAGCCTTGAGGAAACCGTGAGTTCGGTTGGCTCCCTTGGGGATTCCGCTGGAGCCGCTGGTGAAGGTGATAAGCGCAGGATCATCGGCGGCAACCGGAGCGGGTTCCGAATCCGGAGGGAAGTCGGCGCGGGATTTCAACGACGTTCGAGCAGGTAGACTCAGCCATACAGAGCTGGTCGAGAGCGTAATTTGAAGTCCGGCCAGTTTGCGGTTTGTCAGCCGTAGTAGATGGCTCTTGGGAATGCCGATAAACCCTGCCGGTTCGGCAAAGACGGAGAACGCGGCAATCTGCCGCATGGAGATCCACGGATCGACAAAGACCGCGACCGCGCCGCAACGAATGATTGCGAGCATAACGATGTAGAGCTCGGGCGACATCGGGATCATAATAATCATGCGTTGGCCGCGCTTCAGTCCAAGATGTGTTAGCAGGTTGGCGCATTGGTTAACCTCTTGGCTGAGCGAACGAAAAGAGATCGGTTGCCCGCCCAGCACGAGCGCCGGGCGATCGGGCACGCGTGCGGCGGCTTGATCGAGCATCGATGTGATATTGGTTGAGGAAGAACGGTTCATGACGAAAACTCGTAGAGGGTGTAGGTGCGATAGGGTTCATCCTGTCCGCCGCCGAGGCGGCGTGAATCATTAGCGCTATGCATCAGGCACATCAGGGTTTCTCGATAGCCGAGGCGGACGCTGTTGGCGAATGAGAGCTGCATCAGCGCAATACCTAGCCCGGTATTTCGGTGTTCGGGGAGTGTGCCCAGTGTTTTGATGCAGGTGCGTTCGGCCTTGCGTCGATTGAGCAGAAACCGAAGTTTAGCCGGTAGGTTGCTTTTTCCTCGCATGGCTTTGAGCGCATCAGTGTAGTCCGGGAAGGTAAAGATGTAGCCCGCCGGTGTTTGATCTGCGGCGCGCGCCAGCCAAGAAAGTCCCGACTGAAAGAGGGGCTTGGCGGGCAGATAGAGTGCGCGGAATTCCTCCGGCGGAATCGGGGTGTAGAGTACGTTTTCGGAAAAGATGCTGCAGGAGAGCGTGTAAAAGAGCGGAATCATTTCTTCAAAGTTCTGAACAGTGACCGGCTCAAAGGTATAGCCACGGCGTATGCAGCGGTCATAAAACTTTTGCTGTTTGTCCGCTGCGGCCCTTGGATTGCGAATCATGAACGAATCGTAGGTTTCGGTGGGACGGAATCCGGCCTGCTCCCACAGCTCCGGATAGTAAGGCGGGTTCCACGGTTCTTTGATGAACGGCGGTGCACCGAAGGGGCCGGTGTTGAGGCGGTACGGGTGCCAGGTATCTCCATTCATCGGGCCGAGGATGCGCTTTACCTGCTGTTTTTTCAGTTGTTCCGCGGCGGTATGGAGCAGTTGCCGAACGGCCTCCGGGCGGTTCAGCGCCTCGAACCAACCTATCGTGCCAATGGAGGGATTTCCGGTCTGGGTTGTTGTACCGCAGCGTGCTACCGGTCGGCCGTCTTCATAGGCAATCAACGGCGTTGCCGATTCAGGAATCGGTTCGTTCGCCTGCCGATGGAGCGGGTCGTCGGCATAGACAAGGCGAGCGGGCAGCCGAAAGTCGTCATCCTGCTCCGGCAGGGAGGGCTTGCGGATTTCAATGTTCATCGGAAGACCTCCATCCATGTAAACGGCGTGAGCGGTTTAACGAGATTGAGCACCTGAAACCCGGCGTAGAGCAGCGCGGCGGCGGAGGCGTGGATCGTAATGAGATAGGCTCCGGGGAATGCCTTGCTGTTTGTCCGTTTGAGCAAATGATAGCTCAGTGCGGAGGTCATGCAGAGCAGCAGAACGAGAGGCATTGTTTTGAGTACGGCGACGCCCTGCATCGGTAAACACAACAGCAGCGAGACGATGGGCGGAAGCAGCAGCGCCAACATTCCTTTTTTGCCAGACAGCGCGGTATGCCGCGAATCGCGCCGGAAGCGGCTTTCGATACATAGCGTTGTTGAGACGGCGGTGGCGACGATGAATGGAGCAAACCAGAAATCGAACGTCCAAAGGGCGTTGGCGAGAAAGAGAATGATGAGCGATGGATAGAACGGACGCATGAGGCGGCGGGCGGTCAGGTCGGACGGGAGCGCTTCGCAATGTGAGCACAGGGTGTTGTAAATCAGCAGGCAGGACAGAACGGGGATCAGCCACTCCAGCGAACCGAGTGCCCAAACGGCAAAGACGATGAGAATGAAAATGACCATGGGGCGCGTACGAAAGGTACGGGCGCGCCGGTTAATCAGCAGAAGAAGTATCGCGATAGTGATCAAACTGATGCTCTGGAAGCCAAGTTCGAATAGGTGTTTCCCGGCCGCCTTATAGAGCATAAACCAGGTTCCGATCGGAACAAAAATATTGTCGGTTCCGCCGATGGATACCGCTTCCAGTCCGGCCAACAGCAGCGCCATAAGGAACGCAACCCAGAGGCCGGCGGCGGGCGTGAATGGAGAAAGAAAGAACAGAGAAAGATAAAGCGCAATAAAGCTGACGAGGAAGAACACAGCGGTGCCCTCGACCGTTTTCTGTTGGCCGGGGTAGGTTTCGTAGTGGAGTCGTCCAAAGCGGGTCCCGGCCAGCGCTGCGGCGGTGTCGGCCAAAACCAGCACCAGCAGTGAGGCGATATAGAGCCAGGTTTTTCCGTTGCTGACGACAAATAGAAAAAGCACGGCAATTGGGAAAAGAAGCGAGCCGATGCTCTTTCGTTCCACAGCGGCTAATGAGCGGAGTTTGCCACAGCGTTCGCCGTAATAGAGCGCGGAGGAGAGCAGTACGGCCAGAACAATCACGGAAATCCAGGAGTTGACCAAGAAGGGAAACATCAGGCAGCCGAGCCCGCCGATCAGATGAACGGATTTGCGTGCCGGCTCCGGTGCCAGCCAGCCCCTGCGCGTGGCGCATTCGGCGAGCCCAATGACCGCAAGAAACAGAATCAGGAGGAGGGATGCACCTGCAATTTCCTGTTGCAGCGGGTTCATTTCGTCTCCTCCAGCACAAAGCGGCTGTAGAAAAAGGCCCGATCTTTTTTGAATAGACGGGTCGCTTCGTCTTCTCGTGGCTGAATACGATC
>JAFGWS010000055.1 GCA_016937035.1 Pontiellaceae bacterium | reverse complement strand
GTTTTGGGGACGAGCAAGGCTGACGGATTGGTCGGATCTGACGGATCAGGGGTGGGTGAGCGAAGATAGGATTTCAGGAATGCGGCGGCGGCGGGGAGGTCGTTTTTCTCGATGGCGCGGCGCTGGGCGCCGAGGCCGAAGCCGTCGTTTTCGATTTTCAAGAAGAGGACGGATTCGGCGGATCGGGCTAATCCGCGATCCAGAAAAAGGATGGAGGTCTTTACGCCGGAGTAGGGGTTGAAGCAGCCCGCGGGCAGGGAGACGACGGCGACGAGGGATTCGTCGACCAGCATTTTGCGGAGCTGTTTGTAGGCGGTCTGGCTCTGGAAGATGATGCCCTCGGGCACGATGATGGCGGCGCGTCCGGTCGGGGTGAGGTGCTCGGCCATGTAGTCCACGAAGAGGACTTCGCTCCGCTTGGCCTGAATGGAAAAACGCTTGTGGGGCTTGATGCCGCCTTTCGGCGACATGAAGGGCGGGTTGGCGAGGATGACGTCGGCGAAGTCGTTCCAGCGTTCCTCGGAGGTGAGGGTGTCGTATTCGAAGATATGCGGGTCGGTGAAACCGTGGAGGTAGAGGTTCACCAGCGAGAGCCGCACCATGTCGGGCGAGATGTCGTAGCCCTTGAAGTTTTTGGCGAGGCGGCCCTTTTCGTCGGGGGTGAGGGGCTTGCAGGAGGGATTTGACCGATTGGACGGATCGTGCCTGCGCATAATGTGCTTGTAGGCGGAAATCAGAAACCCGGCGGTGCCGCAGGCGGGATCGAGGATGGTTTCGTCTTTCTTGGGGTCGATGACGTCGACCATGAAATCGATGATGTGGCGCGGGGTTCGGAACTGGCCGGCGTCGCCCTGTGAACCGAGGACGGAGAGCAGGTATTCGAAGGCGTCGCCGAGGCGCTCGCTGTGGTCGTAGGTGAATTCGTCGATAATCTTGAGGAAGGCCTTGAGCGTTTCGGGGTCGCGATACGGGAGATAGGCATTCTTGAAGATGTCGCGGAAGAGAATCGGCAGGCCGGGGTTTTCGGTCATCTTGGTGATACCTTCGCCGTAGAGAGCGAGGGTCTCGTGGCCGCCGATACCGGCCTGCATGAGCTTGGCCCAGCCATAGCGGACAAAGTCGCCGGTGAAAAACTTGCGCTTGCCGCCGAGCTCCTCGGATTCAGCATCCATGTCGTCCATGAATTTGTAGATCAGGGCGATGGTAATCTGTTCGACCTGGGATTTGGGATCGGGGACTTTGCCGACGAGAATGTCGCGGGCGGTGTCGATGCGGCGTTTGGTATCTGAATCTAACATGGGTTCCTTTTTATCAGGCGGATCTGACGGATCGTGCGGATTGGTTTAGACGGGGACGGTGCCTTTGCAGTCGGGATAGGCGGTGCATCCCCAGAACTGTTTCCCCTCGTTTTTCCCGCTTTTGGCGGTGCGCAGCGCCATCGGCTTGCCGCACTGCGGGCAGGCGGGGATTTGATCGGGCGGATTGGACGGATCGGCCTGATTTTGTTTTCGTTTTTGAAGTCGTGCCTTGGCGAGCAGTTCGCTGTAGCCGCCCTCCTCGACGAACTGTGTTTCGAGCGCGACAATCTGCTGGTCGAGCAGATAGTTGGCCTGGTTGATCAGGCAGATCAAGGCGTTGGCCCGCACGGCGGGGTCGGCGTGGTCGAGCCAAGGCGCATAGAGCGCCCAGCGCTGATGATCCGACAAATCGGTGAGATTGGACCGATCAGGTGAATCGTTTTTGAAGTTGCGGGGAACATTACGGACCGCCATGGCGTCGGCGCTGTCGGGCAGCCACTGCGGGAGGTGGCGGTGGCGCAGGAAATCCTCGTAGTCGAGCAGCAGTTCTTCGAGGCTGGCGTGGGCGACGTTGACCAGCCGGAGTTCGGTCTGGGACGAGGTGGCGGCGGCGCGGCTGCCTTCGGCGATGTTCTGTCGTCCGGACCGGGCGGCCTGCACCATCTGGTCAACCATGCGCGAGCGCGGGTCGAGGAACTTTTCGCAGAACCAGACGGTGGCGTCGTAGATGAGGGTTGCCGTCTGGAAACTGCATGTGTCGCGATAGCCGCCGCTGGGTCTTATTTTTGCCATGTTCGGAACTCCTTTATGCGACGAACTGGTTCAGGGAGACATAGTCCTTGATGTATTCGGGGATGAGGGTGCGGTATTTCGCGGGGACGGCCTTGAAGTCCCTGGTCGAAAAGACGGGATTCGTGGCGAGGTCGGTATAGTGGCCGGATTCGATGATGTGGCGGATCAGGTCGCTGGTGACATAGGCCTTGAAGTAGGTCTTGATGGCGGGCATGGCCTCGGCCTCTTCCGGTTTGTAATCAGCGACAAACTTCGAGAATTCCTCTTCGAGCAGCTCGTCTTTGGATTTGAAGCGCGGAATCAGGCCGAAGATTTTTTCGAGGATTTCGCGCAGGGTCAGACGGCGATCCACGCCGGCGGCTTTGCGCAGCTTGTCGAGGTTGTAGTATTCGGTCGGTTTGTCAAAGACCTCTTTGTTCACGTAGTCGATCACGCGATCCCATTGTCCGGCCTCGACGCTGGTTGCAATGAAGTCATTTTCGCGCACAACGTTTTCAAACTTGGCGTAGAATTCGCGGTCGATCCGCATGCCCTCGAATCCGACGGTCTGCTCCTTGATCGTGGCGAGAATATCGTCGCCGAGGTGCTCGTAAGAGAGGGGAGCCGACGGAGCAGGCGGATCGGACGGATCGCTTCCCTTGCGTTTCGGAACGGGAAGTTTGAGTACCTCGTCATAATTGAACTTTTCCTCGAAATACTCGCAGTTGGCGAAAAAGTCGAAGAGCTTGAAGGTGGCCTTGTCCGGGTTTTTAACCAGCCCCTTGGCATCGTCGTCATGCAGCTGTTCAAGGAAGTTGTGCCTGCGGGTGCCGCGTCCTTTGATCTGGATGAAGTCGGTCGGGGAGAAGATCGGGCGGAAGAGGCCGAGATTCAGGATGTCCGGGCAGTCGTAGCCGGTGGTCATCATGCCGACGGTGACGCAAATGCGGGCCTTGCTGGTGCGGTAGAGCGGCAGAAAGTTGGCGGAACCCAGCAGATTGTTGTTGGTGAAGTTGATGGTCATTTGCTGCGCGCCGTCGATCTGGGAGGTCACCTGCACGGCGAAATCGGACTGGTATTTTCCGGGAAACATGAGGTCGGCCATTTCGTTGAAGACCTGCGCCAGCGTGGCTGCGTGGTTCTGGCTGACGGCAAAGACGATGGATTTGCCGATTTCGCCGCTGACCGGGTCACGCAATGCGTTTTCAAGGAATATCTTGCAGAAGAGCTGATTGGTGGCGGGAGAAAAGAACCTTTTTTCAAACTCCCGCTGCTTGAAGGATTCCTTCTGGTCTTCGCCGTCGTCATCCTTGAATTCCACGACAAAGCCGCCATCGGACAGCAGCTGCGTGGTCACATCGCTGCGGGCATCGACGACCGTTGGATTGATGAGATATCCCTCCTTGACCCCGTCGAGGAGCGAGTAGCGGAAGGTCGGCACGCCGTCGGCGCATCCGAACGTCCGATAGGTGTCCAGCAGCAGGCGACGTTCGAACTCGCGCGGATCCCGGCTGGTGGGCTTGTTCTTGTCGAACTTTTTGAGGTAGTCGCGCGGCGTGGCGGTGAGGCCCAGCTTGTAGCCGATGAAATAGTCGAAAACGGCACGCGCATTGCCTCCAATGGAGCGGTGCGCTTCGTCCGAAATGACCAGATCGAAGTCGGTGGGCGAAAAGAGCTGCCGGTATTTGTTGTTGAAGAGCAGCGATTGGACGGTGGTGACGACGATTTCCGCCTTCCGCCAGTCGTCGCGGTTATCCTTGTAGATGACGCTGCGGTAGTCGTTGGAGAGCACCTTCCTGAAATTTTTCCACGCTTGGTCTTCCAGTTCCAAGCGGTCCACGAGGAACAATACGCGCTGCGCATTTCCCGTGCGAAGGAAGAGCTTGATAATGGCGGCGGCGGTGAGCGTCTTGCCGGTGCCCGTGGCCATTTCGAGCAGGAAGCGGTCGCTGCCCCTCTTCACCGCCTGCTGGATCGCGAAGATGGCGTTCTTCTGATAGGGACGCAAAAAGCGAAGACCGTTAACCTCGATGAACCGATGGCGCTCGGATTCGTTTTTCCACGCCGCTTCGGATGCATAGCCGGGGCGTTGCGTCAGCACCACATAGTCGTCTTCAACGATTTCCTCGATTAGGCGCTTCGGGTCGGGAACGTTTTTTTGGCAGTCCATGACGGATGCCGGAGACGGAAACGCCGTGACGACATAGGGATTGCCACGTTCGAGATCCCAGAAGTAGTGGAGATTGCCGTTCGAAAGAATGACGAAACGGCAGTTGTTCGCTTTGGCATATCTTCGGGCCTGCTCCTTGCCGACCAGCGGACTCTTATCCTCGGCCTTGGCTTCAAGCACGATGAACGGGAAGCCCTTTTCGTTGAGCAGCAGGAAGTCGATGAATCCATTCTTCGTTTTTTCGAAGTTTTCGCCGAGAGGATCGAGGTCATTGGCCTTCAGCTTAACATTCGGCTCAAGCTGAATATTCGCCGGACCATTTGCATCCGCAAAGAACCGCCAGCCCGCTTCCTCGAGCAGCCTGTTGATCTTAATTCTGGCTTTGGCTTCCTTCTCTGACATTTTTTCCCTCGGGTTCTTCATTCAGACGGCATGCAAAACACCGGAAACTGTGTCACTATGCTCCAGGTAAATCAAGGGACGGAAACCTCTTTTTCACCCTGTGGTAGACTGTAAATTAAAATGCCCCAATCATTTTGCCTGATAATTAGGGGTAATAATTTGGCCGCCGCTTCGCCGCACGAATGGCTTGAGCCG
>JAFGWS010000054.1 GCA_016937035.1 Pontiellaceae bacterium | reverse complement strand
CCGCCTCTGCAAAGACGCCCACATCGACGCCATCAATATTCCCGACGGCCCGCGCGCGAGCGCACGCATCTCCCCGATGGTTGCCGCACTGGCGATCGAGCGCGAAGTCGGCATCGAAACCGTCCTGCACTATTGCTGCCGCGACCGCAACCTGATCGGTATGCAGTCCGACCTGCTCGGCGGCTATGCCGGCGGCCTTCGCAACTATCTCATCATCACCGGCGACCCGCCGAAGCTGGGCGACTATCCCGACTCCACACCCGTTTTCGACGTCGATGCCGTCGGCCTCACGCAGGTCGTCTACAACCTCAACCACGGCCGCGACGTCGGAGGAAACCCGATCAATCCCCCGACCGGCATTCTCATCGGCGTGGGTGCCAATCCCTGCGCCGTCGAGCCGGAGCGCGAACTGGAGCACTACCTCAACAAAATCCGCGCCGGCGCGGAATATGCCATCACCCAACCGATCTTCGATCCCGAGGCTCTCCTGCGCTTCCTCGATGCCGCTGAAGCCAAAGGCGGCGCGATCCCCGTCGTCGCCGGCGTCTGGCCGCTGGTCTCCTTCCGCAACGCCGAATTCCTCAACACCGAAGTGCCCGGCGTGGAAGTTCCCGCCGCCATTCTCGAGCGCATGAGCAAAGCCAAAACCAAAGAAGACGGACGAAAGGTCGGCATCGAAATCGCCCGCGAAATCTGCGAAAGCATTGCCGACCGCGTCGCCGGCTACCAAGTCAGCGCCCCCTTCGGCATCGTCGAACTCGCGCTGCAGGTGTTGGAATAGCGCTGAACAAAAATGAACCAAACCATGTGTAGAATCAGAAGATGACAGATCAAGAAGAAATTGATGCGTTCCTTTCCACCCCTCGGCGAATATTCTACCTTTGGGGAACTATTGTTATAGCCACAATGCTTCTTGTGTATTTCGCAGGCTTGTGGTTGTTACAGAGAGAACTCGGCATATTGATTTTTCCGTTAATCAGTACACTTCTGTTTATCGGCACGTTTGTTTTATCTAAAACCCCGTCCGGTCGTGGTTGTCTTCGCTCAATAGGGATTGGCTGCTGGAATGGTGCAACAAAGCGATGGACGCCGAAAACACAAGTGACCGTAACGGGAATTGTTGCTGTTTTCAGCTTGCTGTACACGATCTGGATGATCATCCAATAAACAACATCACCAAAGCGCACATGCTCAATTAAAAGGGCCCCCTTTTTGTTCCACTCATTTTTTTGTTCTCCCAGGAATGTCCTCCGGAGCATGGGCATACATTGAAGCAGAGCAGTTCAATAACTGAAAATTCGTCAATCAAATATCGTGCCATTCGTGTCGGTCCCGTAATCGAGTAATTTCACACAAATGCCCCGTTTTTCTACCTGCCCGCCGGGGGGGGATTCCAATCAGCAACCTTTTCGATCCGTTTCGCGTGCTTTTTTGTCAATCTGAAATTGAAGCGCAGGGCTACACTTCCGGCTTCGAATTCACCAACGGAATCCGAATATCAAAAACGGCCCCCTCCCCCTCACTGGATGAATTGAACACCGTTAAGCGCCCTTTGTGCTTATTCACGATTACATTATAAGAAATGTACAATCCCTGACCGGTTCCTTTCCCGACCTCTTTGGTGGTAAAAAACGGATCAAAAACCGATCCAATATTTTCAGGCGGAATTCCGCCGCCGGTATCACTGATTCGAATAAGCACCCAAGAGTTATCGATTGCTGTGGAAATCCTAATGACTCCTTTCTCCCCGGTTTGCTCAATGGCATCGCGCGCATTGATGATCATATTGAGAATGACCTGATTAATTTCATCAACAAAACAGGGAACCATCGGCAGAGTTTCGAGAAGATCCAGTTCAATAGTTGAGACATATTTCCACTCATTTTTGGTTACTTCAACGGTGGTTCGGATCGCTTCGTTAAGATCGGAAGCGACCATTTCTTTACTGCCGGGATGGGCAAATTCCTTCATGGCCCGGACGATGGTCGAGACTCGACCCGTCCCCTCCAGAGACTGTTTCACAGCCAAAACAAGCTCTTCGTTGAGATACGCGACATCCGCCTCGTCCAACTTTTTTTCCAGTTTCTGAACCATTTCATCATCCGCCATTCCGGAAGTGCTCAGGTGCTGAACAAGTGATTGCGATATCTCGGCAATTTGCAGCAGATCTGAGATCGAACTGTTAAGGAATCGCAAATTATCACTCACATATTGGATGGGCGTATTGATTTCATGCGCAATACCGGCGGCCAATTGTCCCATTGACTCCAGCTTTCTTGCGGTAATCAGCTCATGCTCAAGTTTTTTTCTTTCGGTAATATCAACAGAAATCCCAAACGTACCGATAATCTCCCCATCTTTGTCCAGAAAAGGGACCTTCGTGGTTGAAACCCAGGTAATTCGTCCATCCGGCCAGAACTCCTCCTCCTCAAGGCCGACAATCGGCTGCCCGGTATTGATGATTTTCTGTTCGCAGTCATAGGCACTTAAAGCATGCGGCGGAAGATAGAGATCAAAATCCGTTTTTCCAAGGAGTTGCTTCATCGTCATACCAACCCTTTTACAGAATGAACGATTTGCCAGAAGAAAGCGGGAGCGGGTATCTTTAAAATAGACCGCCTCCGGAAGATTCTCCATCAAGTTCGCAAGATACTGCCCTGAATCATAATGATCAACATACATCAAACTTCCTCCACTTGAGTTTTGGATGAGAGCACATAGCATACCAAACTGCGTTTTTGTTCCCTTGAAAACCTTTATCACCCAGCCGATGATGCCCCGGTACATGATAAACTGTGGCGCAAAACTTGCTTTAAAAACAGATGATGAACGGGTAAAAACCTGCCCTGTTGTCGGGAACATATCCCCTCGGCAGGCCGCCGTAAGAGAATAATAACATCATGAATATTCCGCCCAAATACAGAATTCTTTTTGTTGATGATGAGCCCAACATTCTTTCTGGAATCAGACGTCTGTTGCGACCTCATCGGGATGAATGGGAAATGGAGTTCGCTAACTCAGGAGCGGAGGCACTTGAACGACTGAAAGAACATTCTTTCCATCTGGTCGTCTCAGACCTGCGAATGCCCGGCATGTCCGGCGTTGAACTTCTTTCAGAAATCAAGAAGCAGTATCCCCAAGTGATCCGTTTCATTCTCTCCGGTCATGGAGAGACCGATATGCTGATCCAATCCGTAGGTGTTGCACACCAATTTTTATCCAAACCATGCAATGATGAGCTCTTCAAGGAAGCCCTGACCCGTGCCGTGACGTTGGTTGATCTGTTCGACAGCGATGCACTGCGCAAAGTCATCGGCGATGGATCTACACTCCCGACACTTCCTGAGCTCTACAGAGAGCTGTCTCGTGCACTGCAAGCTCCGGGAAGTTCAATAGAAAAAATTACAGCCATCATCAAGCGGGATGTCGTGATCTCTGCCAAGGTGATCCAATTGGTGAACTCTGCGTTTTTCAGCCTGCAACGGCGAGTGGAAAGCATATCGGAAGCGATCACCCTTCTGGGGTCAGAAACCCTGAACAGCCTTGTATTGGCCTGTAATCTCTTTGACCGTTTTGATGAAAATACAGTTAATGAATTCGGGATTCGCAAGATTTACGCCCATTCTGTCGCGGTTGGAGGCCGCGCCCAAAGGATCATTCTCCACCAAACAAAAGACCGCAAACTGGCCGAAGAAGCGATGCTGGCCGGCATTCTCCACGACATTGGGAAACTGGCCTTGATCAAAAGCAGAAACCCGGAGTGGCGAAGTCTCTATTTAGGCAGAACCCCGGACTCGAAACCGCTGCATATTTTGGAAAAAGAGGTTTTAGGCGTCACCCATGCTGAGGTCGGAGCCTATCTGGTCGGCCTATGGGGACTATCTAACAACATCATCGAAGCGGTTGCTTTTCACGACACGCCGAGCCTTGCCCCCGAACCACCCCGTCTCGGCTCGTTGTGCGCACTTTATTTGGCCAATATGTTTGAGAACCAGAAAGATGGCGAAAAAAACATACCGTTTGACATCGGTTATCTTGAAAAAGCCAACATTCTGGAATCAAAAGAAATATTGAGGGAATGCAGCGAATCGGGCTTTGGAGTTCAGGCCCAGCAGAAGGGCGATCAAAATACAAGCGAGGCACAGTGAACAGACGAATCCTTTTTGTTGACGACGAACAGAATGTACTAAGCGCGATATCCAGACAACTACGAAAAGATTTTGATGTTCAGGTTGCTCAAGGTGGTGAGGAAGGCCTCCTTAAACTAGAGCAGGAAGCCCCATTTGCAGTCGTCATCTCCGATATGCGTATGCCGGAAATGAACGGTATCGAATTTTTAAAACTCGTCTCCGTCCGATCGCCCAACAGCATCCGAATGATGCTGACCGGAAACTCCGACCAACAGACCGCAATCGATGCGGTCAATGAAGGAAAAATATTTCGTTTCCTTAATAAACCCTGTCCAGCAGAGCTCCTCATCAACCATGTGGAAACCGGTGTTCGCCAATATGAACTGATCACTGCCGAACGTGAACTGCTCGAACAAACACTCAAAGGAAGCATTGCCGCGCTGATGGATATCCTCGCCATTGCCAACCCTGCAGCATTCAGCCGAGCGCAACGAATACGACATTACACCGCCGATGTAATTCATGCGCTGAACCTTCCTGAATCCTGGAAGTTTGAAGTGGCCGCCATGCTTTCGCAAATTGGATTTGTCACCATCCCCGAAGAAACCGTTGAAAAGCATATGACCGGGGAGCCCTTAACTCCCGAAGAAGAGGAAATGCTCCTTGATCAGCGCAAGGATGCCTGTCTGATGCTGGAAAAGATTCCCCGTCTGGAGCAGGTCCGAGGCATGATTGATCAAATGGAAAATGCCGCAGAAGAGAGCTGCGACACCACCGATATCGAAAGGTTCGGCGGACACCTGCTTTACACCATTGTCGAATTTGACAAACACGTATCCAGAGGAGCTTCGGCCGGCCGGGCGG
The DNA here is from genome assembly GCA_016937035.1 of Pontiellaceae bacterium. The sequence continues at coordinate 465 of JAFGWS010000054.1, read as the reverse complement.
TCTCCGACTTAATCCTCAGCGGGAAAGCGTATCGGAAAGATATACTGGATGCGCTGCGCGATGTTTCGCTTCCTCAAATTGAACAAACTGTGGCCATGGTCTCAATCAAAGAACTTCGGTTGGGCATGGTTCTGGCCGAAGATATTCGCCACAACGCAAGCAACGCGCTGATCATCAGCAAAGGTCAGAAGGTAAATGCGCTGACCCGCAAACGCCTCAGAAACTTTTATGCCCAAAAGACCATTTGCGGAGAAGTCCGCATCCACGATACCCGCCAGATATTTTCGAATTAGGAAGAGCATTACCGCTCCGCAGAACCATTCCGTTCACAAACAGTTTCTAACTTGAAACGTGGGGACGGCTTCCGTATTTTCGCGGCTGTTTTTACTGTTTTCATGTAACAAAGGAGATAATTGATATGGCTACAGAAACCATGGAGTTTAAGACAGAACTGGAACAGTTGCT
>JAFGWS010000053.1 GCA_016937035.1 Pontiellaceae bacterium | reverse complement strand
TGGAGGTAAAAATTCCTCCCTCCTGAATGCGGATTACAGCCGATTCTACACCAATCTCTTTCATTTCCGGTGGAAGAGCATCAGTGTACCATGTCCCAATATATCCTGATTTCGTTGAAGTCCGCTGAGTTATGACCGCTGCCGGGAGGGAATTCTTAATACGTTGTGCCAGTGCCTGCGCAACTTCCTTGCTGAAGTTGCCCTCAATTTGAATTCGCTCTCCCAGGGAATCTTTCAAATCAATGGCATCAAACACCTTACCATTAATAAGAACGCCCAGATACCTGTCTCGATATTTTTCAGACAATTGTTTTATCTTTTCAGCGCCTGCTTCGTCCAAGGTCACGCTCACGATCCATTGATCCTCAGATCGGTCTATAGAAGCATCCTTAATTCCCCATTGCTGATCCCCATCCATAATTGGATCCATTACGCCATCGCCATTTTTCGCCAGCCACATATAGGTTTTCGCTCCGTCTGAATGAAGCGGAGCATTAATTCCATTGAGATTACGATGGCCAGAATTCGCATCGATTTCAAAATAATCCCAATCACCCTCTTCTTGAAATGTTTTTGCTGAAACCCGGAACACTAATTCCGCATCGGACGTCTCCAAATCCAGTCGTCGTAGAGGGACATCATGAAGAATAATCTCTTTCCCCCAGATCCGTGTAATCCGGGTCAGCGACTCCACCGCCTTTGGATTCGGCGTCAGAATCACATCTGCAACAACAATCTTTGGTTCCAGCGAACCTAGGTCAGCAGTCAATTCTCCACTGCCGCCTGAGGAACCAGGCGCTTCTGCCCATATGTTTCCGCATCGGTAGGTTTTACCCTCCATGCGTACAGCAACATCAACACTCACGCTCATTTTTTCACTTCGGTTGAGGGTCAGCGGAACAACTACAGAAAGCGTTTTCCCCTTGGGGCGAACAATGACTTCATCAATCGAAAACACCTTGGTGGCTACAGGATCCAGCGCCGGATCATCGCTTAAGGAAACAATCTCGGCGTCCTTGGGATAAATCGCAAACTCCGCTTCACAGCTTCGAACCCAATGCCTTCGAGCCGGAGGCCATTCTTCCATAGGGGCGCGGGAGTCTAACCCTATCAGATCAGATTTTGCGACAAAACGGCTCTCCACTTGACAACGGAGCACGTGTTTCCCTGGATCAAGGTCCGGCAGCGTAATTTCACATTGGAAATACTGCGAGGACCACATATTTTGGAACAAATCTCGAAAGTTCACAGGCTGCCCATCGATAGTCACTTGACTCACTTGATTCATCAGTGTCATTCCCAGAAGTTGTTGATCCCATGGACTGCATAATGTGCAATTAAATTGAAACTCCGACACCCCCTCTCTTAACCGCGGCAAACGCGTGATTGTTGGGTTGCCGCGATATGCCTGCAAAAAATCCAATGCGTTGGATTCAGAAATAAGGTTTCGACGGTTCATTTCTTCCAGCAAATTTTCCAGCGAGTTCAAGGGACTATCGTATCCGTCCGGATGGGTACTTTTCATCCATTCCGTTAGCCCAACCATAATTCGCTGACTTTCATCGGCGTGGAGGAGGTTTTTGCTGAGCCGTTGCTCCAACTCCAGCCAAGCCCACGGCGAAGTGAGGTCACTCAAGCCGGCCTGTATGACCTCTTCCGTCGATGCGTGGCGCAGTTGCGACGGATTAAGGGCCAGGGGCACGGAGTCGTGACCCGACAGTTTGAGCGCCGTCACGCCGATAACGGTCCCGACTGCGGCGGCCAGTATAGCCGTCCAGATCACGCGCCGAGTCCGATTGATTGGATGCAATTGATTATTCATCTCCTGCACTGATTTTTTGCCGGCCCGGCAAACATGGCGAATAATGGCGGCGTTGCGGCAAGCGTTATGTCCGTCTCTCTTTTCCGGGGAATTAGTTGCGGTTGTTCCATCTGGACGAAGAGCCCGGAAAATCCGCGGGACGATCATGATATCGATCACTACGCATATCAAGATCGCCGCCAAGGTTAGAGGTAGATAGATGGAAGGCGCGTCCAGTAGGACGCATATATTCATGAATGCGGCAACAATCAGCACATTCATGGCCAGCAACGGGTAAAGAAGCCCATCAAACAACGCCAGTCCGAAGCCGTATAGTTTCCCTGCCGAACGTCGGATTTGTGCAACCGCAATCCAGCCGAGGACAGTGGTTCCCAGAGGAGCAGTGATTCCTATCGCGGTCAAAAAAATGGCTGTTATTTTTAGGCCCAGCGAAGGAGCATCGCTCTCAATGCGAATCGGATTTGCGATCAAAGCTATAATCAGGACAAAAGGAGCCCAGATAGCTCCCAAGATGGCCAGTCGTGAGAAACGGGAATCTACGTTCAATCTTTGATTTCCGATTCCCGATTTCTCCGACTGAACGATGGTTTCCACGTCGGTTTTGAGGATGCTGGCCTGCTGGTAGCGAAGGTCGGGTTTACTTTCGAGCGCACGGAGGACGACTTCGTCGAGGCGGACATCGATTCGGACCTTTTTCGACGGCGGCACCAGTTCCTTGTCGGGCATTTCGCCGGTGAGCATTTGATAAAAGACGACGCCCAGTGCATAGATGTCGGCGCGGTGATCGACCGTTCCGGGCGCTTCGACCTGCTCGGGCGACATGTATTTGGGGGTGCCAAGCACAGCATTTCCGATTGTTGATTGCCGATTGTCGATTGATTCGCCCACAGGACCGGCAGGTGCGGTATCGGCTGTGCCCGTGATTTTGGCGAGGCCGAAGTCGGCGACCTTTACGTGGCCGACGCGGTCGAGGAGAATGTTTTCGGGCTTGATGTCGCGGTGGACGATGCCGTGGTCGTGGGCATATTGAAGCGCGTCACAGATTTGCGGGACAATGGCCAGCGCCTCGCGCGGTTCGATGCGACCGTTTTGGAGCAGGTGCCGAAGGTTGAGGCCATCGACATATTCCATTAGGAAATAATAAAGTGGCGCATGCGTCTCGCTTGCGTTTACCTGGGCTGATGCAAGCGGGACTCTTGCTATACTTTGTGAGGAATCGGACGCAAGCGGGACGCTTGCGCTACATTTTCCAAATTCGTAGAGCGTAACAATGCCGGGATGATTAAGCTTGGCCAGCGCACGCGCCTCGCGGGTGAAGCGTTCTGCGAAGCCGGGCGTTTCCCCGATTTCCTGTGGCAAAATTTTCAGCGCAACGATGCGGTCGAGTTCCTTCTGGCGCGCTTTGTAGACCGCGCCCATACCGCCCTGCCCGATGAGTTCCAGAATCTCAAGCTGCGGAAACAGCGGCGTAATTTCTTCAACGGAGGGTGCTTTGGGCCGTTTCGGTTTGACGGCGTTATCGTCGTCGATCAGAGAGGGATCAGCAAGATTCATCTGCATCAAGCAGTCGGGACACAGGCCGCCCGGCGCGTCGTGCGGAAGAGCGGAGCCACATTGCGGGCAGTTGTTTTCGTTCGTGTTCATACCCATCTCTTACCCCTGTAATCCGAGTTGTTACACTTTTCTTTGAACAATCAGTGACGTGCGAGACTCGCCGAGAGATCTCTGAGCTCATCATCCAGACTCACGTTGGGCGGAAGCGTCTGCACAACCTCCATTCGGTAGAGTTCTCGAAAACGTTTACGCAGACGATGAACCGCTACACGGACCGCGCCTTCAGTCATATCGAGAGCGGAAGCCATAGAAGAATAATCGATCGACTCATGCTCCATGATCAGTCCGTTTTTCAACTGAGCAAACAACTTCGTCTTGCCGGCAGCATCATATTCCTGCTCCAGTCGTTTCAAGGTCAGGTCCAAAAGCGAAAGCGCCCATTGTCGATCAAACAGCGCCTCGGCCCCAAGATTCGGCGTTCCGACGGCCTCATATCGACTTTCTGCAATATCCGTATCGATCGATATAGGGTGTTGTCCTCCGCCGCGTTTTTGAGCGGACACCTTGCGCCACTCTTTAGCGAGAAACCGCTTCAGCGCAGTAACCAGAAACGCCCGCAGTTTTCCCTTTTCGCGATCCGCATCAGCGATCCAATGCTTTTCACACAGGCAGCGGAAAAACTCCTGCGTCAGGTCCTCGGCATCCTCCGGCGAATGATTACGACGGCGGATATAGGCATAGATCGGAAACCAATAGATCGAACAGATCTCCTCCATCGCCCGCTCCGCCTGCGGGGTGGATTGTCCCGCTGCCATCACAACACTCCAGCGCGTCGTAACAAAGATGGACTCCCCCGACTCGCCATCGGTTGGCGACCCCGAACAGGCCCCGCTCTCCTTAATAGAATTTTCCATACTGTATAGTTACCGGTTTACGCACGGGTATTACAGCATTTTACTCGGAAACGAGAAAAAATGAGACGGCCAGGCACCATCATAAGGGATCCCCGATTTGCGCGAACACCTTTTCCTAACAATCACGTTGATCTCATAACCCGGAGTGTTACTATCCTTGCATTAAGAAGAGTTCTTTTGAGAGGTTTGCACGTATGGATTTAGGAAACAACAATGACAGCCTTACTGCTGCTTATGCGGAGGAGACCGCCATTATTCGGATTGAAGGTCGAGGATCTTTTAAAATCAGTCCGCCACTGAAACAGTTTATTCACAAGGTTATTGACGAACAGTCGGCGAAAAAGATTCTTATCGAGATGTCGCAGTGCACCGGCATGGACAGCACCTTTATGGGATTGATCGCGGGCATCGCCTGTTATCTGAAAAGCAAACCCGAAGTTACGTTTGAACTGCTCAATCTTTCCGAGCGCAATAAAAAACTGCTGGTTACCCTCGGTGTTGATCGCGTTGTCAACTATTCCATGTCCGCTACAGAGGAACAGAAAGCACTTATAAAACGATTAAGTGCTTCCGCTCGCTCGGTGGATGGGGAACATGGCAGTAAACTTGAAGCGGCAAAAACCACTCTCGAAGCCCATACGACTCTGGTGGACATCAACCCCGACAACTTGATCAAATTCAAATCGGTTCTGGAATATCTGCAGAATGATGTCAAAAAATTGAGCCACTAATTTGCCGTTTACGGATTTAGCGCTCGAAACTCGGCCGTTTGAAAATAGGGAATCGTTCGGTTCTGCTCCATCTCCATCCCGCAGAATGCAGCCTGCATCAGGCGCAGCGGGTCGCCGTGCGATACCAGCACCACATTGCGATCAAAAAAAACCGCTTCGAGCGAAGCAATCACATCCTCCATACGCCGCCGAACCGCGTTTGCACTTTCCGCTCCGTTCATTTCCAGCTCAGCATTTATCTCGTCTTGTTCCCACGCCTCGGAATAATTCAGGTAGTGCATTCCCTCCCACTGCCCAAAAAAGCGTTCACGCAGACGCACATCGAGGCGAACCGACTCCGTTCCCAGCGCCGCACGCACCAGCTCAGCCGTCTCAACCGCACGCAGAAAATCGGAGGAGACGATAACCGCATCCTGAATAAGCTCCGCCAGCTTCTCGGCGCTGGCCTGTACCTGAACCCGCCCTTTTTCCGAGAGTCCATACCGATGTATCCCAATGCCGGGATCACTGACAATGATGCCCTCCACATTTGCCATACTCTCGCCATGACGAAAGGCGTAATACCTGTTTTTTAAATCATCGACACTTAAATCCATGCCGAGGAGTAAACTGAATTGTATGCACCAGAACAAGCCTGCGCGGATGAATATCCCGCACGCTTGACACCGAGGAGCGCGCTCCATACCTTGGGAACATGAAACGTATTATCTTCCTGCTCACTCTCGCATGTTCAACGCTGCTCCCCTTGCCTGTGCAGTCCGCTGACGAAATATGGGCCTACCTGTATAAAGGCGAGGAAAAATATTTTCCATCCTCCTCCCCCATAACAGACGTCGCCTGCTTCAGCGCTGCGGTCGACGGTGACGGACGGCTGACGGGAGGCCACTTGGCTCCCCCTGCCCTGCCCGCACAAAACCTGCGCTACCACTTGGTCGTTACCATCCCGTGGAACACCACTCTGGCACACATTTACCTGAATCCCGAACTGCCGCTGCGGGACCGTATTATTGCCGATATCGTTGAACGCTCAAAAGGCTTTGACGGCGTTCAGATCGACTTTGAAAGCATTGCCGCAGCCGATGCCACCAACTATCTTCGCTTTCTGGCCGCAGTTAAGCGCTCACTCCCCAAAGACAAACTCTTCAGCGTTGCCGTCATGGCTCGATGGAAGGAATACCGCGACGCCAACCCGACCGATGCGTTTGACTATGCATCCATCAATATGATTGCTGACCGCGTCGTCGTCATGGCCTACGACGAACATGCGCGCGGCGGAGCCGCAGGCCCGATCGCCTCGCTGCCGTGGTGCCGAAAAATTTATGCATACGCCATCCAAAACGTTGATTCCGATAAGCTGATCATGGGTATTCCACTCTACGGCCGCAGTTGGCAGGAAGAAACCACCACCCGCGCTTTTCGAAATCCGGAGATCTGGTCCGATCTCAACACCCGTCAAGTCGAGGCCTCCTCCTCTGCCTCAACCGGCGGACATTATTCATACAGCACAAAAGTCAACATCGATGTCTATTTCGAGAACCTGCCGTCGCTGAACGCAAAAATGGAACTCTATGAATCCAAGCCGACTCAGGGCATCGCCTTCTGGCGCATCGGTCAGGAGCCGCTTAACTTTTGGGAAGAGATCCCGAAATAGTTTACCATCCGCGCAACTTTCTCGTATGCTGTACTCTGCAAAAACGAAAGAGGTGTAGTATGAAAATGGAAGATATGATTCGAGTCATCGCCGGCTCGCTCATCCTGATCTCGCTGGCGCTGGCATTTTTTGTCCATATAAACTGGATCTGGCTCACCGTCTTTGTCGGAGCCAACCTGCTCCAGTCGGGCATCACGAAATGGTGCCTGATGGAAAAGATCCTCGCCAAACTCGGCGTGGAAAAGTGAGTGTCATACGCAACACGTAAAATTGCCCTGCCCAGCTGCGGGACCAATGAGACGCGCTAATAAAGGGAAAGAACTGAATTACACTTTTTCCGGGACCAACACCGGCGACAACCGCAGCACCTGCTTCCAGCAGACTGTACCGCACGCATCCTGCGGGCCCTGCATATTCAGTTATAAGTTGAGAGATCGAGAGAAGGAGGCTTTGACCAATAGGAAACAAAGCTACCGAAAAACATCATTTCATAGGACCAACCCCGGACTTACGCAGTAGATCGCAAAGCCAGTTACGCTCCTTCGTGTGCGTATAGTTTTCATGCGTCATGGCACGTGGATGCTTCAGGAATATATAAACGTTTGGGTCAGAGTTTTAGAACCCGCTTAAGTTCATCGACGGTTTGACGGTGTTTGGCGCTCTCCATGTTTCCGACATTGCGCAACTTCCACTGCAAGGCCGGCAGCTGTTCAAGATGTTCTATTGGAAGGCGGTTCCATTCGGGTGCGCCCATCTTGATCGACAGCAGGAAAAGCCGTTCGTTTTCGCTTAGCTCGTCATTCAGCTCCTTGACCAGACGAAGGCGCGTCTCGAGGAGCGTTTCAACAGAAACCGTCTCACGCGACATTCCTGCGAACTGGGACGCATAGATCGCTAAAAGAGGCTGCTCATTCGGATTGAGCAGTTCCGCCATCGGGCGGGGATGCCCGGCCAGATAGACCGTAAAGGCCGAACGGATGTCATCGGTCAAACCCGGATTACGAAACATGAGATGCACATCGAAGAGATCGCGCGGATGCTGCCGGTCGAGGGCCGCACAGATCTTTCCGCCATACAGATCCGCCTCGGAAAGAATGCGGCTTTCTACAAACCGCTCGAATTCTGTCTGGGCGGAAGCACAGAGCGTTCGCGTTTCCGGGGGAAACAACGCACCGCGAAACACAAAGTTCGGCTCAACCTTGATCTGGGCATTTTCGGCATTTACAACCAGCCGCCCCGTCACTCCGGCCACCGGCTGACCCTGAACCGTGGTCCCCGGAAGCCCCGCCTCGATTTCAACGGCCAATTGCTCCAACGCACCGGAGATGCCAGCCAGCGCATCTTCGCGAGGAACGAGCGGCAGGTAGGCCAAATCGATATCAACCGACAGACGCGGCATATCCTGGACAAAAAGGTTCATGGCGGTTCCGCCCTTCAACGCAAAACAGTCATGCTTTTGAAGCAACGGTAAAACCTGCAGCAGAAGCTCCACCTGCTTGACGTAGATCCGGTCAAACATCGGCGTCCTCTTTTCGGCGCGGTACGGTGATCAGCAGTTCGCTGTTCAATTCGCCCCCTTCGTAAACCACGCGCTTTCCGCTGCCCAGATCCACCGGATCAGGATCAATATATTTAAGCCAGGGATGCCCGCAATCTTTTGCCATCCAAAGAAAAAGCCGCTTGACCCGTACAGACCGACAGGCCTCCAGCAGCTTCTGAACTTCCTTCGGGCGTAACGATCCGAGTCCTTCAAATACGGTGCGGGCGTGGTCGAACGCCGCATTGTCGGCGATGCAATAGAGCATCTCGAAAGCAGCCCGCTCCGGCGGAGTTACCATAACGCGGAACCCTTTATGCTCAACCGATGCCAAGGGAAGACTCCCGGACAAATCAAATAGATGGGCGCAGCGATGCACGATTTCAACCCCCCAGTCCTTGCCGGAAAACCAGGCAGGAAGCCGTTCGGAACCATCGCTGATCAGCAGAATGGAAGCCTCCTCTCCTATCGAGAGGTAATGGCCCAGACCTTTGAGTTGCAACGCACTCAATCCTGCAACATGAACAGTCAATCCAAGCTGGCTTTGGAGGGTATGGACCGCGCCTTGCCAATCGACGGAATCCCCCGTGCGCATATAGGCACCGCGCCCGACCCGCTCCAGCCAGCCCGAAGCGACATAGCGCCTCGTCAAATCTTTCGATACGCCCTGATCGGCTAACCATGCCGGGGTTAGTAAGGTGCCCGGAACCAGATTTTGCAGCATCCGGTTTACTTTACTTGTTTTTTGCGAATTCATTGTTCGCATATACACGCCACAATAAACTAAATCAACCACCTCGTTTATATTTATTCATATTTGCGTGCTAATAGTCCGCCAAGGACCGGTGTAAGTACGATTATTTAGTAGCAGACCCAATAATCGGGGTTAGAAGGCCAGTACAACTTACGTGCTTTTTCGTGTAATCATGTGATAAAGCATCACAACGAAATGGGTATTTTATGCTCCAAGTTCAGCCTGCAGCTCGGCGTCGGCCTTGAGCACCTCGGCGGCCATATCTTTTTTGTACTGGACCATCTTTTCGGCCAGATCGGCATCGGAGAGCGCCATAATCTGAACGGCCAGCACGGCGGCATTAATTGCGCCGGCCTTACCGATCGCAACGGTGGCCACCGGAACGCCTTTGGGCATCTGTACCGTAGAGAGCAGCGAGTCCATCCCGTCGAGGGCCCAGCCCTTCACCGGAATACCGATCACCGGCAGCGTGGTATGACCGGCCAGCACGCCGGACAAATGCGCCGCTCCGCCGGCCGCGCCGATCACGACCTTATATCCATTTGCGGCAGCATGTTCTGCAAACTCCGCAGCTTCGTGCGGCGTGCGATGCGCCGACATAATTTTTACAGTGGATTCAACACCAAATTCTTTGAGGGTATTGTAGGTGTATTCCAAAACGGGCCAGTCGGATTTGCTGCCCATCACAATGGCAACGGTCGGTTGTTTACTCATTTGTTGATCCTCCCTATTCCTGATTAAAGTCCAAACCCAGCCGCTTCATTTCGCGGTGAGCAATGTCGTTACGGTAAAATGCATCCTTAAAGCTGATCGATTCGACAGCAATGTAAGCCTTCGAAAGCGCATCGGGCAGATCCTTGCCCAGCGACGTAATGCCCAGCACACGCCCGCCGGCCGTAACCACCTGATCGTCCTTCAGCGCCGTTCCGGCGTGAAAGACCACCGTATCATTCACGGCGTTGGCGACATCCAGATTTTCAATCACATCGCCCTTGGCGTAGGAGCCGGGGTAACCGCCCGCCACCATGACCACACAAACGCTGTGCTCATCCTTCCACGCAACCATCTCTTCAGAGAGATTTCCGTCAATCACGCCGTTGATCGCGGGGAGCATATCGCCTTCCCAGCGCGACAGCACCGCCTGAGTTTCCGGATCGCCGAAGCGGCAGTTAAACTCCACCACACTCGGCTGATCATTCTGAATCATCAATCCGGCGTAGAGCACCCCTTTATACGTGATACCGCGCTTCTTGAGCTCGGCCAGCGTGCGGCCGTAAACCTCATCTTTCACCTTCTGCCAAACCGTATCGTTCACGATTGACGCCGGAGAATACGCGCCCATACCGCCGGTATTCGGCCCCTGATCCTTTTCAAAAATACGCTTATGGTCCTGCGATGAAGCAAGCATTACGACATGCTCGCCATCGATCAGCGCGAGGATCGACGCCTCTTCGCCCACCAGAAAATCTTCAATTACCACGCGGCTTCCGGCATCGCCGAACGCGTTGCCTTCGAGCGCATCGCGGATCGCGGCCTCGGCCTGCTCGACGGTTTCCGCAACCGTGACGCCTTTCCCGGCGGCCAGTCCATCGGCCTTAATCACAATCGGCGCACCGCGCTCGCGCACGTAGGCACAGGCCTCGTCCGGATTGGTGAAAGTTTCATAGGCCGAAGTCGGCACGCCGCCCGCTTTCATCACTTCTTTTGCAAACTGCTTGCTTCCTTCCAGCTCAGCGGCGGCTTTGCATGGGCCAAAAACCCGAATGCCTTCTGCCTCCAACAGATCGGTCAATCCGGCGCACAACGGCGCCTCCGGACCAATGACCACTAAATCGGGTCTGTTTTCCGCACACCACCCCTTAATGCCTTCCAGATCCGTCGCGCCGAAAGAAAGATTGGTTCCCAGCTCCGCCGTTCCCGCATTACCGGGCGTACAGAATATTTCCGGCTTTGCACTGTCGTTCGCCAGTTTCCACGCCAGCGTATGTTCGCGACCGCCGTTTCCTACCACCAAAATCTTCATTCACTTGCTCCTTGATAAATCCCCGGCCCACACGGCACATTCCCACACTTATTCGCCGCTGAGAGACCCACTTTTTTGTTGCGGCCCGGAAAGTAACAAATGAAAACCGACCTGTTCAACTATGATCTGCCTCAGGAGCTGATTGCCCAGCATCCGCCCGAACGGCGCGAGCTGGCGCGAATGATGGTGCTCCACCGCGAAACCGGCGCCATCGAACACCGCTCCATCACCGATATCGTGGACTATCTCCGTGCGCCCGACGTGCTGGTCCTCAACAATACCAAGGTGATTCCCGCCCGCGTCTTCGGACATAAAGCCGCCTCCGGCGGAAAAGTGGAACTGCTCCTGCTCGAAGAAACCTCCCCCGGCGATTGGAACGTCCTGATGAAAACCTCACGACGCCCCAGGATCGGCGACCAACTGATGCTCTGTTCAGGAAAAGCATCCGCCGTTATGCTGGCCGACGGCGAACAAGGGGAAGCGCTCCTGCGCATTGAATCCGAGCGCCCGCTCATGGAAGTGCTCGATGAAGAAGGCGTTCCCCCGCTTCCCCCATACATTGCCCGTAAAGAACAGACTCGCGAACAGATTGAGAGCGACAAACATCGCTATCAAACCGTCTATGCCTCCGCTCCCGGAGCCGTCGCAGCGCCTACGGCCGGGCTGCACTTTACCCCGGAGCTCCTTGAACAGCTGGCCCATAAAGGGATCAGCAAAGCCGAACTCACACTCCACGTCGGCCTCGGCACCTTCCGACCCGTCTCTGCCGACATCATCACCGACCACGAAATGCACCACGAGCGTTATGCCGTCTCGTCCGCCGCTGCCGAAACCATCAACAATGCGCGACAGGCCGGTGGCCGCATTGTAGCCGTCGGCTCCACCTCTGTGCGTACGCTTGAATCCGTTCAGCCCATCCGCGAAGCGGAAGGCTCCACCAATATCTTTATCTATCCGCCCTACGAATTTAAAAACGTCGACATCATTCTCACCAACTTTCACCTGCCCAAATCAACGCTGCTCATGATGATGTCAGCCTTCGCCGGACGCGAACTCATGCTCGAAGCCTACCGCACCGCCGTGCAGGAAAAATACCGGTTCTTCAGCTACGGCGACTGCATGCTGATTCTTTAATCCCCGAGTTGAGGGTGACTGCATCGTCGTAAACGCTGACGTCCTCGGCGCGCCGCATTTCGGCTCATAGAGCCGACTCTACAACGTTGCATCGTTGTAGCGTTGGCTCTACGAGCCACTTCATCGTCGTAGCGGCGGCGCTACCCCGTAGACGGGAGCATCCTTGCTCCGTCTACATTATATGGGATCAAACAATCCAGCCCCAGAGGTGTTGCAGGTAGAGCCAGCCCATGGATAGCGGCAAGGTCAGCAAAGTAACCACCAGCCCCGCCTTGAGAAAGGTCATGAAGCCGATGGAGACTCCTTCTTTCTGGGCCGACTCTATCACAATAAGGTTGGCCATGGCGCCGATGATGGTGGCGTTGCCGGCCAAGGTAGAGGCCGAGGCCAGAGCCAGCCAGAGCATCTCACTGCCGGCTACTTTGAGAAAGGGCAGCATCAGCACAGCAAAAGGCACATTACTAACTACCTGAGAGAACAGCAGGGAGGTGCCATGGACCAATCCAAGGCCCTTAAGGTCAGCGCTAAACAGGTTGCCTTGCAGCAGACCACTGAAAAGGCCTGTCTTTTCAACGGCAGCGACCACAATGAACAGGGAGGCGAAAAAGAGCAGCAATACCCAGTCAACCTGATGGATAATGGTCGAGGGCTTGGCCTTCCCTATCAGCAAAATGAGCGCGGAACCCATCAAGGCAATAAGAGGTATGGACAGGTTGAGAAACTTACCCAAAAAGAAGCCGATGACAATGAGGACGAACACGGAACCGGATCGGGCGATTTGCCCCAGCTTGAGCGGCGTCCCTTCTGGAAAAACGAGGGGTGTGCTGTTGGTAAATTCCTTTTTGTACAACAGGCGGAGCACAAGGATGGTCAAACCCATTCCCGCCAACGAGATGGGGAGCAGGTGAAGCATGAAGCGGCCGTATGAAATGTTCGAGGCCAGACCCACCAACATGTTCTGGGGGTTGCCGGTGATGGTCATGGCGCTGCCCACATTGGACGCCAAAATTTCTCCAATCAAGTAGGGTAACGGATTGCACTTCGATGAGCGGCAGATGTGGATAATGATTGGGGTGAACATCAACACCACCGCGTCATTCACCAGGAACGCACTCGAAAGTCCGGTTGCTAACACAATCAAACTGAGAAGACGAATTCGGGAGCCCGCATAACGAACCGTCAGCCTGGCAATCAGATCGAAAAATCCATCTAATTGGAGGTTGGCAATGACAATCATCATCCCCAGCAACAAAAAAATGGTGTTGGTGTCAATGGCGCTCACGGCTTCTTCCAGAGTGATGACGCCGAATACCACCATGGCAATTGCACCAAAATAAGCCGCCGAGGGCCTGTCTACATTAACACCGGGCAAACGGGTGAAGATGATCCCCAAGTAGGTGATGACAAAGATAATGAGGGCGATGATAGCTGTTGTTGACATGTCTGGGTATTTTCCTAGTTACTTGTTTGCTTGGTTTCAGCTTCCACAACCCACCCTCTTTTTCGTTTCTCACCATCCGATAGGTATATGACAAATTGGAAGTCATCCCCTCAAATTCAATTCTCGGATTTCTTCCCGTATACAGTAGTCGTACAGGGTAAAGAAAAACGCCACATGAACTTTTGTCCATGTGACGCTTTACGAGTGATCTCTTTCGAAATCAATTAATTTGCAGCAGCAGGCGCACTGTTGGTCGCTGCAGGACGCGCACCCATTCCGCCGAATCCGCCCATGCCGCCACCAAAACCGCCGGCTCCACCTTGGCCACCCGTGCGGGACCGCATACCTTCCATCATGGCCGCTCTTTCGGTTTCGCTAAGCTCGCCATCCTTATCGGTATCGTACTGGTCGATCATTTCCTGAGGCATTTGGAATCCGCCGCCACCAGCACCCATTGCACCGAATCCACCGCCGCCGGCACCGCCTTGGCCCATGGCCGGGAATCCACCGCCGGCGCCACCCATGCCACCGAAACGATTTGCGCTGGCTTCCTGCATTGCGGTGAGCTCTTCAAGATCCAACTTCTTATCCTTGGCCTTCACAACCTTGCCATCGGCGTCTTTCTTTTCAACGTCATACTGATCCAGTTGCTCTTGAGCCGTCGTCTTGGCACGTTCGGCCATGGCAGCAGGATCCATAGCAGGACGACCAGCACCTGCGGCCGGACCTGCTCCGGCTCCAGGAGCACCAGCTCCCGCTGCCGCGCCTGCTCCGGCTCTGGGACGACCTGCTCCAGCTGCATCACCAGCTCCCGCTGCCGCGCCTGCTCCGGCTCTGGGACGACCTGCTCCAGCTGCATCACCTGCTCCAGCTGCAGCGCCTGCTCCGGCTCTGGGACGACCTGCTCCAGCTGCATCACCTGCTCCGGCTGCAGCGCCTGCTCCGGCTCCAGTGCGCCGTGATGAAGAACGAGCGGTCTGCATCGCAACGAGCTCATCGAGATCCAACATTTTGTCCTTGGCCTTCACAACCTTTCCGGCCTCGTCCTTGACTTCAACATCATACGTATCAAGCATTTCCTGAGGAGTTTGCCGGGTCATCCCCATTCCCATGCCTCCGAATCCGCCAGCGGCACCGCCTTGGCCCATACCAGGGAATCCGCCGCCGGCACCGCCTTGGCCCATACCAGGGAATCCCGCGGGAGCTCCGCCCGGAGCAGGTGCTGCAGTTTCAGTTTGCGCAAACGCGACAGCCCCGCCGACAAACACGGCAAGACCGACAACCTTCCAAGCTCTTTTCTCCATGCAATACCTCCTGTTTTTTGTTTTGCATACATGCCTGAGTTGAACAAAACGTTGGATTGCAGCAATTATTGTCATGCAAAACCACCGGAGCGAAGAAATGGATCCAGAAAAATTTGAAACGGAAGGGGCCCCCGATGTAACGGAAGCGCTACCCCGTACAGCCTGCACTATGTACCGGCTCATGCACCTCCGGCCCATTCCAAAAAAACGCCACCGGCGCAGCGGAGGCACTACCCGTACCGCAGCCATCTTGGCGGCCCCGTCGCTGAGCAGGCCGTCACCGAAAAAGAATCTATTTAAACAGAATAATTAGGACAAAATCATTGATCCATTTTCGGCTCCTCCAATCGAAAAATTATCCTTCCAAATTTCATACCGTTTCGCACTTCGCGTCTTCTCTTAGCGGTCAAAATTATTCACCCCCCGCTGCGCTTGAGGACTCAGAGGTTCAGAGTTTAAATCACGCAAAGCCGCCAAGGCGCAAGACAGGATAGAGATATCTGGGCACAATGATTGGGTGGCATAATGATTTCCCATTCGTTGTTTTTCCTGCATTCGTAGTAAATAAATCTCCTGACATCTGCCTGCACTACGTGCCGGCTGTGCCCCCCTCGCGATGGCCCCGAAACCGGGCAGGGCAGGCAGGTATACCCGCGGTACAAGCAAGACAGGCAGGATGACCGCGATACAAGAATACCCGCGATACGGGCGGGGCACGACCAAAATCCCCAACTCCTTGACAAGATGCCGATAAAAAGAATTGAAGCATCGGCGCGGGGAGCATACGATCCCCATAGGTAGGTCGGGTGTGCCCGTGTTCCAGCTCGTTTCACGGCTCAGTCCAACAAAATTTGATCCTTCTGCTGTTTAACCTGCTTCGATAGCGTGGGGAATTGAGTGAAGCAGGAGGGATAAAACCCTAATCGTTGGAAGGATATAATTAAATGATAGCGAAAAACATTGTCGCAATAGGTTGTATCACGCTCTTCATCGCAGTGATCATTCTTTTTGCAGACCACATGTCAAATGGCGATGTTGAGGCAATAATGTTAGCTTACATACTTATTCCAACGGCCTCAGTGTTACTGGCGGTCGGTATGGTCGGGAATCATATCCTTACTCGATTAGATGATCTGGAACGTAACCTAAAAAATTCGGCCGATAACGACCAATAAACTTCCAAGAATAAAGCAATAGATGCTCACGACTGAAGATATGAAGGAGCTGAGCGGTCTATTGAAAGGTTCCTGTTAGCGGCGGCGCTACCCCGTACAGCCTGCACGATGAGCCGGCTGTGCCCCTCTCGCGATGGCCCCGAAACCGGACAGGGCAGACAGGATGCCTGCGGCACAAAGGATGCCCGCGGTACGGGCGGGGCACGACCAAAATCCCCAATTCCTTGAAAAGATGGCGATAAAAAGAATTGAAACATCGGCTCGGGGAGCATACGATCCCCATAGATAGGTTGGGTGTGCCGTGTTACAGCTCGGTCCGCGGCTCAGTCCAACAAAAAATGGCACCATGCGGGTGCCCTCATATTTGTCCAGCCATCAACGTTCCACCTTGGAATCTTGATGTTTGAGCGAAGCTGGACGGATATAATCCTAATCGTTCGAAGAGGAAAGTATGAAGAAAACAAAAATCGCGTTATTTATAATTTCAGCACTATTACTCACACTCATTTGGACGCCTATTTGTCCTAAGGTTTTGGGAGGTGATAAACCAGTCTATCGAGTAAAGAATAATGGAGGATCATGGGAAGTATCGTCAAACTATGCATATCCTGATCCTATCTACTTCCCTATTGGACTGTTCGTAATCTACATGGGGTGTTTCTCTGCATATCTCTTAAGTGAAGATTGATGGATGCTGGTATGTGAATGAATAAGATCCGATTGGGATAGGACTCCCCATCGCTGAGGAGCCTTCCCTTATCACCGTACGTACGGATCGCGTATACGGCGACTCAGCTGTGACGGACGGGGCGTTATCGGAGAAGAATTAGTCCGTAGTGTTTGACGAACCATTTGGCCGGAAGTGCGTAGTGCATGGTTACGTACCTGCTGACCCGCCATGGCCTCTTACGGGTATTCCCGAGTTTGACTGCGTTGTGTCGTGGTCGATCCCAAGCTTTTTCAGGTTATTCACTTTCGTGCACGGCAACCTCCACTGGCGAACAGGGCTTCGCACTATTTACTGCGTAAATTATGTTTTCCGCTTCGCTCCAAAGCTATTCAAAGGTTCCAGTAAGCGGCGGCGCGGAACGCATAAATAAAGCGTCCGGAGGGATGCTTTATTTATCGGCGCACCTCATACAATCGTAATCTTACCGATTGCGAAAATCCTAATCCCTAATTCCGAAACCCGAAAAAATTGATTCTACGTAGAATTTTATGGTGGAGAATGGGGAGAGATATTTTGACGGGATAAGACCGGATCAAATCCTGTAAATCAGCAGGAAAAGGATTTCTATGTCATTTAATCGCAAGGGTTTGTCCATTCCGTCAGAGGAGCTGAAGGGAATTAGGAAGAGCGCCGGAATAGCGTGGCCGTCTGAGTAAAATTATCGAGATGATGAACCGCTGCGCTATTTTCTGTGAAAATTATCAATCGCTGCGCTAATGGCTGTTATCCGATCGAAAAACACTATGCACCATAAAAATATAAGAAGAGCCACAAAATTCTCAAAAACTCAAAGCCATACGCGAAAACACGAGCGGAAGCTTCCCCGGCGCTCCTCTATATGAAACGGAACATTTGCATGAGCGCGGGCTGAATTGATATAGAGAGGCGCTGCTGCAAATTTCAGCAGAAATTTTGAACACGCGTTGGCAACTTGGGGTCACAAGAGCGCATCAGTTTTAACAAGGAGAATTCAGTATGGCGGGCATAGAACTCATTAATGAAAAGGTACGCGAAAAGAGTGCGTTCATCCCCACT
>JAFGWS010000052.1 GCA_016937035.1 Pontiellaceae bacterium | reverse complement strand
TCACCCATTTGGGTAATTGAGCCGCATTTAAATTTAGAATTTGTTTCGGATTTCGAGTTTAGAAGTTCGAATTTTCACCTGATCAGTTGGATCAGAGATTCGTTGCCTTACATTCATTCGTTGCAAACATTCGTGCTCCGTCCCGCCCATCGAGTTCCCTTCGTGTTCTTCGACTCTTCGCGGTCAAAATTTCCAGACATCTGATCCAGTCCGTCCTGTTATCCTGTCCAAAACCACCGTTCACCCAAATAATCCACGCTGAACCGCGAAAAAGCACAAAAAAGCAATTGCCATATTCCCCTGACACGGGACAATAGGACGCTGTTTATCGATTTGGCGAAATGGGGTACAAAAAAATGAATCTACAGGACTTGATCGCTCTCAAAGAAAAGGCGCTGAATGAAGCGCAGACGGCCTCCGATGCCGCCGCGCTCGAAGCTGTGCGTATTGCTTATCTGGGCCGCAAGGGCAAACTCCCGGAAATTATGCAGGACCTGCGTAACGTTTCTCCGGAGGAACGCCCCATGTTCGGCAAAACGGCCAACGAGCTGAAAAACGAGCTGGCCGATATGATTAAAAGCAAGCAGAGCAACTTTTCCGACAGCGGAGCCGCCTCCGCCGGTTTTGACCTCACCCAACCCGGTCAATGGCAGGGCCTCGGCACACGCCACCCAATCACACAGATTACCGACCGTATCACCCAGATCTTTCAAACGCTCGGGTTCACCGTCGCGGACGGCCCGGACGTGGAAACGGTCTGGAATAACTTTGATGCGCTTAACAC
The DNA here is from genome assembly GCA_016937035.1 of Pontiellaceae bacterium. The sequence continues at coordinate 2,101 of JAFGWS010000052.1, read as the reverse complement.
GCCGGCGGACCATCCGTCGCGCGACGAGCAGGACACCTTCTATCTGGAAAACGGCGACCTCATGCGCTGCCACACCTCGCCGGTACAGGTACGCTATATGATGGCGCACCAGCCGCCGGTGCGCATTATTTCGCCCGGCCGCTGCTACCGCCGCGATACGCCGGATGCCACCCACAGCGCCAACTTCCATCAGATCGAAGGACTTTTTGTGGATGAAAACGTTTCGCTGGCCGACCTCAAGGGCACGCTCTCCTACTTCGCCCGCGAGCTGATGGGACCGAACGTGAAGGTTCGTTTCCGTCCCCACTTTTTCCCGTTCACGGAGCCCAGCGTCGAAGTCGATTTCACCTGCCACGTCTGCCAGGGAAAAGGCTGCCGCGTCTGTAAAAACAGCGGATGGATCGAAATTCTCGGAGCGGGCATGGTGGATCCTAACGTTTTCAACGCGGTTGGATATGACAGCAGCAAACTGAGCGGCTTTGCCTTCGGCATGGGCATTGAGCGGATCACCATGATCCTTTACGGCATACATGACATCCGGAATCTATACGAAAACGACGTCCGGTTTCTTTCGCAATTCTAGGAGAAAAAACCATGAATGAGCCGAATATCATCAGGGCGGAGACACTTGGACCGCCACAATACGACTCGCCGCTGAAAGGCCAGATCAGCCGCTTCTACAACGGCGAAGCAATCTCAACCGGCGACCGGACCAAGGATTTCGCGCAGTATGAAAAGATTGCCGACATTGAATTCTTCGAGCTCGGGGGACCGCGCGAAAAGCTTTTCTTCAAGCCCTCGGAGACGACGGTCGGCATCGTCACCTGCGGCGGGTTGTGCCCGGGCCTGAACGACGTCATCCGCGCCCTCACCTTCTGCTGCCTGAACAGCTACGGCGTTAAACGCGTTCTCGGTTTCAAATACGGCTACGAAGGCCTCGTCGCCAAGTTTTATCAATACCCCGTGGAACTCACCACCGACAACACCGACGAGATTCACGAAAAGGGCGGAACCATCCTCGGCTCCTCCCGGGGCCAACAGGACACCGATGAAATCATCAATACCCTGCTCCACTACGGCGTCAACATCCTCTTCACCATCGGGGGCGACGGCACGCAGCGCGGGTCGCGCGATATTGTCGAGGGCCTGAAGGCCCGCAACCTGCCGATCGCCGTGGTCGGTATTCCCAAAACCATCGACAACGACATTAACCTGATCCAGCGCTCATTCGGTTTCGAGACCGCCGTGGAAGCCACCTGGGACGTCATTACCAACGCCCATGCCGAGGCCAAGGCGTTCAGAAACGGCGTTGGACTGGTCAAGCTGATGGGGCGGCAATCGGGCTGGATCGCCGCCAGCGCCACACTCGCAAACTGCAACGTCAACTTTTGTCTGGTCCCTGAAGTACCGTTCGACCTGCACGGACCGAACGGCTTCCTCTTCCACCTGAAACAACGCCTCAAGCGGAAGGAGCATGCAGTTGTTGTCGTGGCCGAAGGCGCGGGACAATACCTGTTCGAACAAAGCACTGATACCGACAAGTCCGGAAACAAGCGGCTTCAGGATGTCGGCGACCTGCTCCACGATGAAATCTCCCGCTATTTCAAGAGCGAACAGATGGAGGTCAATATCAAGTATTTCGACCCCAGCTACAACATCCGGAGCCGCCGGGCGAATGCCAACGACTCCATGTACTGCCTGCGGCTGGGCAACAATGCCGTACACGCGGCAATGGCCGGAAAGACCAACATGATCGTCGGACTGCACCATGACCGACTGATTCACCTCCCGATTTCGATGATCGGCCCCCGAAAAACCATCGATCCTCAAAGCTGGTTCTGGCAGACCGTGCTCCAGGCGACGCTCCAGCCGACCAACATGACCAACGCCTAATGTACAATCCATTTGAAACTGCGGATTCACACCAATGAAAACGGATGCAGGAACCGTTCAATCGCTCCAGCGAATGCGTGTTGAGATTAACCACGAAGGAACGCAAGGACCACAAAGAAAAAAACACCTGCGTTTTCGTGTCCCATGTGTTCTTTTGCGGTTAATAAAACCAACTCTCGTCCCGCTGCATTTAATTACTGGATCTATC
>JAFGWS010000051.1 GCA_016937035.1 Pontiellaceae bacterium | reverse complement strand
GCCGGACCACACGATGGAGCAGATGATGCGCATTGCCCGAACGCTGCGGGAAGAGCGGCGCTTCGGCGGATACATTCATCTGAAGGCGATTCCCGGCGCAGGCATGGAGCTGATTGATCGGGCGGGACGTTATGCCGACCGGGTGAGTGTGAATATTGAGCTGCCGTCGTCGCAATCGCTGGAGCAGTTGGCGCCGGACAAGAAGAAGGACGATATTATTCGGCCGATGGCGTACATCGGAGAACACTGGAAGCAGGCGAAAGCGGAGCGGCAGAAAAACCATAAGGCCCCGCGTTTTGCGCCGGCGGGACAGAGCACGCAGATGATCATCGGCGCCACGCCGGAGTCGGACAAACACATTCTGGATCTCTCGCAGAATCTGTACGACAGCTACAGCCTGAAGCGCGTCTATTTTTCCGCCTACATTCCGGTGAATCTTACCGAGAGCCGCCTGCCGATGCTGCCGATGCCGCCGCTGCTGCGGGAACATCGGCTCTATCAGGCCGACTGGTTGCTGCGGATGTATAAATTCCGGGCGCAGGAACTGCTGAACGAGGAGGAGCCGAATCTGGATCCGCAGCTCGATCCCAAGGCAGGCTGGGCGCTGCGCAACTTTCACCATTTTCCGGTCGAGATCAATACAGCCGATTATGAATGGCTGCTGCGGGTCCCGGGCATCGGGGTGCTCTCGGCCAAGCGGATTATCGCTGCACGGCGGAGCCGGTGTTTAGACTTCAGCCACTTGAAGCGCATCGGCGTGGTGCTGAAACGTGCGCAGTTTTTCATCACCTGCAGCGGTAAATTTTCCGCCGGCCTGCGGTCATCGCCCGAGGCGGTGCGCAAGACGCTGATTTTACGGGACAAGCCTTCGGTGAAGGCGGAGCAACTGCAATTGTTTCAGTAGTGAGTTGTGACCGCAACGACGCCAAGAAACAAAGGGATTAAATCGTGCTGGATTTGCGTGTTGGCGACTTTGCGGTCGAATAATGAAGGATGGAATGGAGATAGAATATCGATATGACGGCTCGCCGGATGGACTTCTCTGCGCCATTGCCGATGCCGTTCGAAAGAAGGAGCAGCCTTCGGTCATTGCAGGGCCGTCGCAGGAGGGACAGCTTTTTGCGGACCGCTGCCACGCCGTGACCACCGATGAAGCGCGCGCTGATGAGGTGATTGGCTATTTTCGGCGAAAGGTTTCCAAGGAGGCCGCGCGCAATCTGCTCTACTGTCTGGCGGGGCCGTTCGAAAAGATGGAGCTCGAGCTGCTGGCCTACTATCGCATGGGGCTGAGGCTTGGGCGCGTGCTGGATCGAAATCACGCGGATCCGGTCGTACACTCGGTACATCAGGCGGCGCGATCCGTCGGCCACGAAATTCATCGCTTCAAAGGGATGCTTCGCTTCCGCCGACTGCAAGACGGTTTATACTGGGCGCCGTTTGAGCCGGACTACGATATTATCAGCGCGTTGGTGCCGCATTTCCGCGCGCGCCTTCCGGATCAGCACTGGATGATTCACGACCTGCGCCGTGCACGAGCGGTGGTTTGGGACGGCCGCCGACTTTATGCAGAACCGCAGCCCGAGCAACTCCTTCGGGATAATCCGGTCTCCGACGAGGAGATTGAAGTGCGTCAGCTCTGGAAAACCTTTTTCAAGAGCGTGACGATCGAGAGCCGCACAAACCCCAGGTTACAGGCGCGCTGCATGCCGCTTCGCTATTGGCGATGGCTGCCGGAGATGGAGGTATAATACGAGGTTTTTGGCTCCGTATGGTGTTCTGCATTGAGAAAAGGGAAAGGTTGCAAATATGCAACTCAGCGAAAATAAAAGTAGCAGAACCGCAACTATTCAGGTTGTTAATGACGTGTGGATAACTGTGTAAATTGTTGCGGAGAAAGGAATTGGCTTTTTAATAACTTTGGTGGCACTGTTTTTGCAGTAAGGGGTGGCATGAAGTCCGCAATTACAGTATGGCAAGGCCGAGTGGCCCCCGTTTTTGATGTTTCGGGAACCATTGTTGTTTTTGATTCTGCCGATGTTGATTCCAGGGAAGAGCTTGCGCTGCCGGAAGGATATCCGCTGAACAAGCTGCAGTTTTTACAGGAACACGGGATTGGAGTTTTAATCTGCGGAGCCATTACGCGTCGAACTCAGGAGCAGGCTTATGCACTCGGCATTTCGCTCTACCCTTTTGTCTCGGGTTCGATCGAAGAGGTTTGGGCAGCCCAGAAAGAGGGCACCCTCATGAACGCATCTTATTCCATGCCCGGCTGCCGACGTTGTCGTCGACGGCAGGGACGGTGCGGAAAGAGGAATGAATAGCTACAGTCAGATTTGAACCACGGATTAACACCGATGAACAGGGATTTTTCAACAGAATGACCTCGAGTCCGCAAAGCGGAAAGCTGTCTGCTTTGCGATCTTGATGTTTCAGTAAATAATAAAGGAGGCAAATCATGCCGAATGGAAATGGAATGGGACCGGCAGGAGCCGGACCGAAAACAGGACGAGGATTGGGATATTGCACGGGAAATCCAGTTCCGGGGTGGCAGGCCGCAGGCGGCGGTCGCGGAATGGGTCGCGGAATGCGCTGCGGTGCCGGACGCGGGTTCGGTCGCGGTTTTTTTGCGGGTAACGGTGTTGCCCCATCGGTGTCGGAACCGGTGAACGATTCCGCTGCACTGCGGGATGAACTGGAGGCGCTGCGCATGCAGGTTGCGGCGTTGGGGCGTCAGTTGGCGGCTCAGAAGGATGGAGAATAAGCGATGCGTATTGCAGTAACTACCGCCGGAGATGATTTAAGTGCGGCCGTGGATTCCCGATTTGGGCGCTCCCCGCACTTTTTGATTCTCGATACGGAAACGGGATCGTTCGGGATTAAAGAAAACACGCAGAATCTCAATGCGGCTCAGGGCGCGGGGATTCAGTCGGCCATGAATCTGTGCGAAGAAAATGTGGATTGTGTCATTACCGGGAACTGCGGCCCCAAGGCGTATGCCACGCTCAATGCCGCAAATGTTGACGTCTATGTCGGGATGGACTGTACGGTCGGCGAGGCGATTGAGAAGCTGAAGCGCGGCGAGCTGAAGCAGGCGAACTCTGCCAATGTGGAAGGGCATTGGGGATGAGGCGTGAAAACTGAAACGTGAAACGTGAAGCGTGAGTTTGAAAACTTAACCCCTTAACCACTCCATATATGCACAGTTATACCGAATGTATTCCCTGTTTTGTACGTCAGGCGCATGACGCGCTGGAGACGTTGGGATGTGATGATCAACAAAAATTGAAGGTTTTGCGCCGGGTTTTGACGGAGGCGGCCCAGTTTACACTGGACCACACGCCGCCGTTGATGGCGCAGACCATTCACCGTATTATTCGAGAGGAGACGGGGAACGCCGACCCCTATGCTCAAATCAAAGCCGACTCCACGCGCATGGCAATCAAGCTGGCCGAGGAGGCGGAGTCGGTTATTGAATCGGCCATCGATCCATTTCGCATGGCGGTCCGCTTTTCGATTGCAGGCAACATTATGGATTTTGCACTGGCGGCGAATTGGAATCGGCTGAACCTGACGGACTTTATTGAAAAGACGCGCCTGCAGGTAATTGATGACGCCAAGGTGGATCGCCTGCGATCCGCCGCCGAGCGGGCGGAGTCGATTCTTGTGCTGGGCGACAACTGCGGCGAAGCGGTGTTTGACCGCCTGCTGATTGAGCAGCTTCCGCCGGCGCAAATCTTTTATGCGGTAAAGGGGGCCCCCATTATTAACGATGTTACGCTGGCGGATGCTCATGCGTCGGGGCTGAATCGGGTCGCCGAGCTGGTTGAAAACGGGAGTGATGCGCCCGGGACGATTTTGGACGACTGCAGTGAGGCCTTCCGCGACCTGTTCGAGCGGGTGGATTTGGTGATTGCCAAGGGACAGGCCAATTATGAGAGTCTGAGCGGAGTGGAACGGCATCTCTTTTTTCTGACGCAGGTCAAGTGTCCGGTGATCGGTCGCGATCTCGGCGAGCCGGTCGGTGCCTGGGTGGTGAAGGAACATAAAGCAGAAGGAATGAAATGAAGATAGCGATTGCATCCGGGAAGGGCGGAACCGGGAAAACCACGTTGGCGTGTGCGCTGGCGCGTTCGGTTGAAGCTCCCGTGCGCCTGCTCGACTGCGATGTGGAAGAACCCAACGCGCACTTTTTTATTCAGCCGTCGATCAACCGAACGGAAGAGATCGGCAGTCTGGTTCCGGTGGTGAATGAGGCGCTGTGTAATCAATGCGGCGCGTGCGGACGTGTCTGCCAATTCAGTGCAATTGTTCCGCTGGGCAAAAAAGTGCTGGTTTTTAACGAGCTGTGCCACAGTTGCGGCGGATGCGTGCGCGTTTGTCCGACGGGAGCAATTACGGAGGAACAGAAACGGATCGGCACGCTCGAAATCGGCGAAAGCGAAAATGTGTCGTTTGTGTCGGGTCGGCTCGATGTAGGACAGGCGATGGCCCCGCCGATGATCCGCGCAGTGCTGCGCCATGCGACGAACACCGGGCTGACGTTGATTGACAGTCCGCCTGGAACGGCGTGTCCTTTTGTGACGGCGGTAAAGGGGTGCGATGCGGTGATCTTGGTTACGGAACCAACGCCGTTTGGGCTGCATGATTTGGGACTGGCGGTGGAAACGCTGCGCGAGCTGAGTCTTCCGTTCGGTGTGGTGGTGAACCGCGTGAACGATGAGCACAACCGCATCAGCGACTATTGCGAAAAAGAAAATATTCCGCTGCTGCTTCAGATTCCGGAAGATCGACGCGTGGCGCAGGCCTATTCGCGCGGGCAACTTCTGATCGATGTGCTGCCTGAACTGCAGACAGCACTGGCCACACTGCCGGAAAAATTAAAACAAATAACAGAAGATCGCAAAGGGAACGAAGGCTCTGCCACCCATTGATGCCTATGCTTGGCGGTCTTTGCGATCTTCTGTTAGGAAGAATATGAAATGAAAGAACTGGTGATTATCAGCGGAAAGGGCGGAACGGGGAAAACGAGTATAACCGCCTCGTTCGCGGCGTTGGCAAAATCGGCGGTGCTGGCCGACTGCGATGTCGATGCGGCGGATCTCCACCTCGTGCTGGAGCCGACGACGGAGCGGCGCGAATCTTTTGTCAGCGGACGTGCGGCGGTGATTCGTGCGGCGGATTGTACGCAGTGCGGCCTGTGCGAAACGCTCTGCCGCTTTGATGCAATTCATGATTTCCGGGTGGATGAGGTCGGCTGCGAGGGCTGCGGGGTTTGTGTGGAATTCTGCCCGGTCAAGGCGATCGATTTTCCGGAGCAGACGTGCGGAGAATGGTTTATTTCGGCCACGCGCAGCGGAGCACTCGTTCATGCGCGGATGCGCCCGGGCGCAGAAAACTCGGGCAAGCTGGTGAGTTTGGTGCGGCAGGAGGCGAGGAAAATTGCAGAACGCGATCAATCTGATTTCATTCTGGTTGATGGGCCTCCCGGCATCGGCTGTCCCGTCATTGCCTCGATCACGGGAGCCGATGCTGTTTTGGTGGTTTCGGAGCCGACGCTCTCCGGCGAACACGATCTGGAGCGCGTACTACAGCTGGCGCAGCATTTTAAGATTCGGGCGATGGTTTGCGTGAATAAGTGGGATGTCAATCCGACGATGACGGAGCGGGTTGAGGCGTTGGCGCAATCACTGGGCGCCAGGCCGGTGGGGCGTGTTCCGTACGATGCGGCGGTGACACAGGCGCAGATTCAGGGCCGTGCGTTGGTCGAGTATTCTGAAGGCTGCGCGGCCAACGCGGTTGAGGGGATGTGGGAAACTATTGCGGAGGAGCTGAATGGATGAGTGCGATGCCGAAGGTGAACATATTGGTGAATAATTCCGCTCAGGGCGGCTTGGCGGTGGAGCATGGCTTTGCGGTTTGGATTGAAGCGGGCGGAAAACGTATTCTTTTCGATACCGGTCAAGGCAACGCGTTGAAACCGAATGCCGAATTGATGCAGCTTGATCCCGAGCGGGCTGATGTTCTGGTGTTGAGCCATGGGCATTATGATCATACCGGCGCGGTGGATTATGTGCTGGAGCGCAACCCGGAGATTCAGGTTTATGCGCACCTCGAGATCTTTCGCGAGCGTTACAGTCTTCACCCTTGTGTTCCACCCAAAGAGGTTTCGATGCCGAGCGAGCAACGTCTGGTGACGGCCAATCTGCCGGATTCAAAACTTCATTGGGTGCGCGAGCCGACATCGATAGCGCCGGGCGTTTGGCTGAGCGGACCGATTCCGCGGAACCATCCGTTGGAAGATACCGGCGGACTGTTTTATCTCGATTCCAATGGAGAAACACCCGATGACATTCCAGATGACTTGTCGTTGTGGATCGAAACGCCCCGGGGGCTGTTGGTCGTTTGCGGGTGCTGCCATTCGGGACTGATTAATACGTTGAATTACGCCCGCAGCGTAAGCGGCATTGAAAAGGTTTGGGGCGTGGTTGGCGGATTTCACTTAAAACACGCTTCCGAAGAACGACTGGCGGCCACCGTGGAAGGGCTTCGGGAAATCAATCCCGAGTTTATCGTGCCGTGTCACTGCACAGGCAGTGAGGCCGTTGATTATTTAAAGAAAAATTTGTCGATTCCTGTTCAGGCCGGGTTTGCCGGGTTTGAGCTTTAACCTTAAGGAGAATAAACATGAGTGAATGCAGTGCGCATCCGACCGCCGATCCGGCGGCGGATCAGAAAAAAATCAATGCGCGTATGGTGCACATAAAACATAAAATCTGCGTGCTGTCCGGCAAGGGCGGCGTGGGGAAGAGTACGGTGGCGGTCAATCTGGCCACGGCATTGGCAGAGTCGGGTAAAAAAGTCGGCCTGCTGGACGTCGATATTCACGGGCCGAGTGTGCCGACGATGCTGGGGCTGAAACCTCAGCCGCTGATGGGCAGCGAGGATTCGATCGAACCTGTGGTGGCGGGCGGCCTTAAAGTGATGTCGGTCGGCTTTGTCTCCAAGAACGAGGACGATGCATTTATCTGGCGCGGTCCGATGAAGATGGGCGTGATTAAACAGTTTCTCGGCGATGTGGAATGGGGCGAGCTGGATTATCTGATCATCGATTGCCCGCCCGGCACGGGCGACGAGCCGCTTTCCATTTGCCAGCTGATTGAAGAGCCCGACGGCGCGGTCATTGTGACAACGCCGCAGAAGGTGGCGGCAGTGGATGTGCGAAAGTCGCTGAGTTTTTGTCGTAAGCTGGGGATGCCGGTGCTCGGCATTGTGGAAAATATGAGCGGGTTTGCCTGCCCGAAGTGCGGCGAGATCACCCACATTTTTCACACCGGCGGCGGCGAAAAAATGGCGAAGGATTTTGAGGTTCCCTTTCTGGGGGCGCTGCCGATCGATCCGCTCATCGGGGTGGCGTGCGATTCCGGCCAACCGTTTGTTCAGCACAATTCAGCGTCTGAAACCGCGCATGTCCTGCGGCAGATTATTAAGCCTCTGCTGAGTTTGTAAGCCGCCATGGAGAAAAGATGAAGAGACGGGCATTAGATCATTTTCGCGGGCCGGAGCGCTACAACTGTGCGCAGTCGGTTTACTGTAGTCTGGAAAAACATCAGGAAGTCCCGGCGGAAAAGGTGAATGAGCTGGCTGCCGCCGGTTCGGGGCGGGCTCCGGATGGGCTGTGTGGCGCGCTGTATGCTGCAAAGCTGGTTTTATCGGAGGATCGTAAGGCGGAGCTGAGGGGTTGGTTTGAGGAAAACGGTGGGTCGGTCCGTTGTCGGGAAATCCGCAAAGTCCGGAAAATGTCGTGCCGCGACTGCGTAGCCGCCGCGGCCGATTTTGTGGATCGGTATTTTGAAGAAGAGGAGAGGAGTTAGCGTGAAACCAACGGTAAACAATATTTTCTTTTCGCCCACGGGAACCACGCGTTCGGTGTTGAACGCCATCCGAATGGGTGCGTCCGGAGGTTCCGGAGTCGATTGGGATCTGACGGATTCATCCGTTGTTGCATTGCAGCTGGGCGCGGGCGATCTGGCGGTGGTCGGGATGCCGGTCTACGCGGGGCGACTTCCGGAGACCGCGGTTAAACGCTTTGCCTCGATCACCGGGAATAACACGCCGGTGCTCGCGGTGGTGGTGTATGGAAATCGTGCGTATGATGATGCACTGCTGGAGCTGTGCGATTTGTGCGCTGCCCAGGGCTTTCGTGTGGTCGGCGCGGCAGCCTTTATCGGCGAGCACTCCTTTTCAATGAAGGAATTTCCGATTGCCGTAGCGCGTCCGGATGCGGGCGACCTGCAGAAGGCCGAGGCGCTCGGGCGCTTGCTGTCCGGGGAAAATACAGCGCTTGATTTGAATACCGTTCCGGGCAAACGGCCCTATAAAGACCCAATGACTACGGTCGGTGCGGCGGCTTCGTCGGATGCGGCGGCGTGTCGTCACTGCGGGGCCTGCGCGGCGGCGTGCCCCGTTGAGGCGATTCGTGCAGACGATGCTCCGCCCAAAACGAACCAGGAAGCCTGTATTTGGTGCGCGGCGTGCGTTCGGGCGTGTCCGACGGGTGCGCGCACCATTACCTTGCCGAAGGTCCGGGAGATTGCCGCTCGGCTGCATCAAAACTGTCAGGAGCGCTGCGAACCTGAGTGGTTCACTGCCGGATGATGAATAGAAACTTAAAGGAGATAAAACGATGAAAATTGCTGTACCCACCGCAGGCGGAAAGCTCTGCATGCACTTTGGCCACTGTGAGGTGTTTACCTTGCTGGAAGTGGATCCAGAAAACAAAAAAGTCATTTCGACGAAGGAGCTGGATCCGCCGCCGCATGAACCGGGCGTTTTGCCGCACTGGTTGGCCGGACAGGGGGCCGACCTGATTATTGCCGGCGGCATGGGCATGCGGGCGCAAACTCTTTTTGAAGAGCAAAATATCAAAGTCGTGGTCGGCGCTCCCGTCGGAGACCCCGAAACCTTGGCGGAAGCCTATATGGCGGGAACGCTCAGCACCGGCTCCAACGCCTGCGATCACTAGTTTGTATTGCCACTTGTTTCGGCAGAATCACCACAAGCTCTCCCCGAGTTTGTGGTGATTTTTTTTTGTTTATCGAGGGAGGTGAAATGACTGGAACTGCCCCGAATTGATCCAAATATACCCTGAATATACCCCGGGGCAGGGTATTCTAAACGCGCGCGTAAATACGTAAGCTTCAACCATTTATTTTATAGTGGGGATTTTCCTCTGGGGTTTTGGGGTATTTTAAGGGAAAGCGTGTTATTCGCGGTGGTTGCTGTTTTTTCAGATATTAAGTTTGATTCTCAGGTCGGGGCGATTTTGGCCTTGCCGAGATTAAATTGCTTCACAAGGAGAGTGTTGTGAGGCGTGCCGCGTTTATCCTCTTCATTTTGTCTGGAATAGTCCGTTTTGCCAACGCTCAAATCATTGTTGACGAAACGAATTTCAATTATAAGGACCTTAAGATCAACTGGCCAGTAAATAACATTGAGGTTAAATCGTTCACCCTGACATATAATCCTAATAATGGAAAAGCGGATATTAGGGATTGGTTGAAAGTTTCTGGAGGCTCCGCTTTTCTACCAGATTGGTACACGTTTAATAACTCGGTGACCGTTTCCGGAGGCACCGCTACCCTAAATTATGGGGGCATCTTTAATAACTGGGTAACCGTTTCTGGAGGCGTCGTTACGCTAAACGGGAGCACGTTTAATAACTCGGTGACCGTTTCCGGAGGCGTCGCTACTCTAAATCAGGGCATTTTCAATGACTCGGTGACCGTTTCCGAAGAAGGCTTCGCCACTCTAAATGGGGGTACGTTTAATGACTCGCTGACCGTTTCCGGAGGCGTCGCTACCCTAGATTATGGGGGCACGTTTAACAACTCGGTGACCGTTTCTGGAGACGGCTCGGCTACTCTAAATGGAAGTACGTTTAATGACGCGATAACGGTTTCCGGAGGCAATGCTGCTCTAGCAAATGGCACATTTAATGAAAACGCAACGATAACCATTTCTGGAGGAGACGCTACTCTAAATGGGGGCACGTTTAAAAGCGGAATAACGATTTCCGGTGGCACGGCTGATTTAGATAGTTGGAGCACTTTTGATGGCCCGATAACGATTTCCGGAGGCGACGCTTCTCTAAATGGGGGTACGTTTAAAAGCGGAATAACGATTTCCGGAGGCACGGCTGATTTAGATAGTTGGAGCACTTTTGATGGACCGATAACGATTTCCGGAGGCGACGCTTCTCTAAATGGGGGCACGTTTAAAAGCGGAATAACGATTTCGGGAGGCTCGGCTGATTTAGATAGTTGGAGTACTTTTGATGGCCCGATAGTTGTTTCCGGAGGCACGGCTACTCTGGATGGGGGCCATTTTAATGACACGGTAACGATTTCCGGCGGCTCCGCCGCTCTAACGGCGGAGTGGGGCGATTTTAATAAAGCGATAACCATTTCCGGCGGCTCCGCTGCTCTAACGGCGGGGGGCCATTTTAAAGATACGATAACGATTTCCGGAAACGGCTCCGCTGCTCTAAATGGGGGCACGTTTGATAAATCAGTGTCCGTTTCGGGAGAAGGCTCCGCTACTTTAGATGCGGGCAATTTTAATGACACGGTAATGATTTCCGGAGGCACGGCTACTGTAAATGGGGGCACCTTCAATGAAACGGTAATGATTTCCGGAAGCGGCTCCGCTAGTCTAAATGGAGGCAATTATTTTAGCTCGCTGAGCGTTTCTGGGGAAGGCTCCGCTACTCTAAACGGAGGCAATTATAGTGGATTGATCACTATTTACGAAACAGGTTCCGCTATCCTGAATGGGGGTAATTATAATAACTCGCTGACCGTCTCCGGAAACGGTTCTGCTACCCTAAATGGGGGCAATTATAATGGATTGATAACTATTTCCGAAACAGGTTCCGCTACCCTGAATGGGGGTAATTATTATAACTCACTGACCGTCTCCGGAGGGTTGCTTGAAGCGAATGGTGAGATCTCTATTGATAGCGGGATTTACGCCTCGGGCGGCGAGATAATCCTAGTTGATCTGGACAGGCTTGCTGGGGAAATTAGTTTATATGGAGATGCTGTTTTCCGAATGAGTGACGCCGTTGATGATTTTACTGTCAATCTTTTTAAGGTGGATGGTGATGCTAAGGCTTATTTGGACGGAGAGTATTCGTTTTCGGCAGGTACACAATTCAGCGAATCCGGCCAGATTCTTTCGACGAGCGGCTGGATTTACGGCGCCAACAATAGTTCGCTTAAATATGAAATTTCTGGAAATGGAGCCATCTATGTCGGTCAGATTCCAGAGCCGGCAGTGGTCTGTTTTGTCTGTATTGCCGGGTTGGGATTTTTGATTGCACGGCGCTTGCTCGACCGATTCGGTGAATCGGCGGAGTCCGAGTTGGTCGGCGCGGCCTGGCCGTTGACGGGCGATCAGTTGCGTATGTATGTGTCGGAGGATTTTGGCGGAGAAGAAAGCTCGGAGTGGAGTCGGGTGGAATGGAATCGGCGGGAATGCGGCTGGATGCTCCGCATTACGAATCAGATTCCGATGCCTCGCCTTCAGTTTGCAGAGGTGCCGCCGGTCAACGTTGTCGAGCCCCCGCAAGTGCCGGAGAAACCGGTTCCGTTGGTTGATCCCTCTATTATTGCTCTTCCGGACAGACCCGGAGTTCACAGCGTCCCGTTTTTTGTTGAAACCTTTCTTTGGCAGGCGATAAAGAATCAGCACAGATAGTAGCGCGCGAGTTTAGTGCCCCATAATTTCAGTTGCTATGTCGGTGGTAATGGGGCACAACGAACCGAGAGAATGAGGTGGAGGTGCTGCATGAGTTTTTGTAAACGAGTTGGAGTGTTGCTTTTTGTGTCCCTGCTTTTCCTGTCAGGAATGGCCCATGCACTGGAAGTGAAGGTGATGAATTATAACATTCGCTTTGGATCAGCGGATGACGGCGACAACAGCTGGACAAACCGAAGTGCATTACTTATTGCACAGCTCAAAGAGCAGGCCCCGCAGGTGATCGGGATGGAGGAGGCGTTACGGTTTCAAATAGATGAAATTCGCAAGGCCCTGCCCTATTACGGCGAAGTCGGAATCGGTCGTGATGGGGGTGAAAAGGGCGAGTATTCCTGCATTCTTTACGACACGCGACGCTTTACATTGACCGATTCCGGTACGTTTTGGCTTTCGGAAACGCCGGAAAAGCGGTCGCAGGATTGGGACAGCGCGTGCGTACGTATCTGCACCTGGGCGCTGCTGAAGGATAAAGAGACGGGCGAGGCCTTTTATCATTTCAATACGCATCTGGATTATCGGTCGGCAAAGGCGCGTCTGAACGGCGTCCACCTGATTGCAAAGCGCATTGCTGAACGGAAGACGGACGCACCCTTTGTGCTTACGGGCGATTTTAATGCGACGGAGAACAGTCCGCCGGTCAAATGGCTGAAAGGGGAGGCGGAGGATCAGCCGCCGGTGATTATGGTCGATACGTTTCGCGTTCTGCATCCGGATGAAAAGACGCTGGGGACATCCAATCGCTTTAAAGGGGATAAAAGCGGGGCCAAAATAGACTACATCCTGACTTCTGAAAAAACCACGGTGTTGGAGGCCGGGATCGATTTTTCGATGCCTGACGGCCGCTGCATTTCCGACCATTATCCGGTTACGGCCACGATTCGGTTCAAGACGGTTGAGCCGCCCTTGACTTAAACGATCTTCTCTCATACCTTTTTCCTGCTTATGAGTCTCCAATGGATAGGGCGCTCTTGGGAGCCGGGTTGGAGGATCGTCGTTCGTTATGGAATCCATGAATGAGTCCACGTATATTTTGGGTATATCGGCTTACTATCACGATAGTGCCGCAGTTTTGCTGCAGAACGGGGAGATCGTTGCCGCCGCCCAGGAAGAGCGTTTTACCCGCAAAAAGCACGACTATGATTTTCCCGCTCAGGCGGTTCACTATTGCCTCAACGAGGCGGGAATCGATGAAACCCAACTTGATCATGTGGTGTTTTACGAAAAGCCGCTCCTGCGATTTGAACGGATCATTGAAACCTACGTCGGTTATGCCCCGAGAGGCTTCAAGCAGTTCCTGATGAGCATGCCGCTGTGGCTGAAGCAGAAGCTGCATCTGCCGCGTGAAATGGATAAGGCGCTGAATCGCCGATACAAAGGGCGCTATCTTTTCTGCGGTCATCATGAGTCGCACGCCGCCGCCGCGTTTCTTCCGTCACCCTTTGAGGAGGCGGCCATTTTAACGATGGACGGCGTGGGCGAATGGGCGACTGCGAGCATTGGCGTCGGCCAAAAAAACCGCATTGAGATGCTGCAGGAGCTGCGGTTTCCTCATTCGCTGGGGCTGCTCTATTCGGCCTTCACCTATTATGTCGGCTTCCGCGTTAATTCGGGCGAGTATAAGCTGATGGGGTTGGCGCCTTACGGCCGGCCGATCCACTACGACAAAATCATGTCGGAGCTGCTGGATCTTAAGGAAGACGGCTCGTTCAGGCTGAACATGGACTATTTTGACTACTGCTGTTCGGATGTGATGATCAGTAAAAAATTTGAACCGCTCTTCGGTCTGCCGCGGCGCGAGCCGGAATCGCCTTTGTCTCAGGCGCATATGGATATTGCTGCCTCTATCCAGAAAGTGACCGAAGAAATCATGCTGCGGATGGTGCGCCACGCACATCAGCTCACGGGACAGAAAAATCTGGTGCTCTCGGGCGGTGTGGCGCTCAACTGTGTGGGCAATGGTCGTATTCTTCGCGAGGGACCCTTCGAGCATATTTGGATTCAGCCCGCCGCAGGTGATGCCGGCAGCGCACTGGGCGCGGCCATGTTGGTCTGGCACCAACTGCTCGAAAATGAGCGGCAGGTCAAGGCCGGCGATCTGCAGCGCGGATCGCTGCTGGGGCCGGCGTATTCCAACGAAGATATACGAACGTTTCTGGAGTCCGCCGGAGCGGTTTATCGCTTTTATGAGGACGAAGCAGAACTGCTGGATGTGGTCTCCGATGCCGTTCTGGACGGATTGGTGATCGGATGGTTCCAAGGCCGGATGGAATTTGGGCCCAGAGCCTTGGGGTCGCGCAGTATTCTGGGTGATGCACGGAGCGCGGAGATGCAGTCGCGAATGAACCTGAAGATAAAGTTCAGAGAATCCTTCCGTCCGTTTGCACCGAGTGTCCTGAAGGAGCGTACGAACGAATATTTTGCGATGGGCGACGAGGATGAAAGTCCCTACATGCTGCTGGTGGCGCCGGTCAGTGAACAGCAGCGTATGGCGACGACAGCGGAGCAGCAGGGACTGGAGGGGATTGATCTGCTGAAGGTCAAACGAAGTTCAGTGCCCGGCGTTACCCACGTGGACTATTCGGCGCGCGTTCAGACCGTCGATCCGGAACGACATGGGCGCTATTATCGGTTGATCAAGCGGTTTGAAGAAAAGAGCGGATGCCCCCTGATCATCAACACCAGTTTTAATGTGCGCGGTGAACCGATTGTCTGTACGCCGGCGGATGCATACCACTGTTTTATGGCCACCGATATGGATGTGCTGGTGCTGGAAAACGGTGTGTTGCTGAAAGAGGAGCAACCGCAAATGAAATCGCGCGAGGTCGACCAATACCTTTCCCGGTTTGAATTGGATTAAGGGGGAGATGGAATGGGAATGATAGCGTTAGATTTAAATCCTTCGCCGAAAAAACTGCGGCAGTTCGGCTGGGTTTCTCCCATCATGCTGCTTGCACTTGCCTTAGTGCTCCGCTGGCGCGTCAACCTGCCGATGAGCGGAATCCTGATGTTTGGTCTGGTCGGTCTGGTCATTTTTATTCTGAGCAGGATATCGGTCCGCCTGATCTGCCCCGTGTATCAGGGATTGGTGCTCGCGGGGTATCCCATCGGCTGGGTGGTTGGCCATCTGCTGATGCTCCTCTTCTATTTCGGGATCATTACCCCTTTAGCGCTGGTTTTCCGGCTGTTCGGGCGTGATATGCTCCACCGCCGATGGGAGCCGGAACGCGATTCATACTGGACGGAGCATCCGCAGTGCGAAAACGTCGAGCGTTATTTCAGGCAGTTTTAATTCGAAGGAGAGTTATGTCGAAAACATCTAAGCCGTCGCAAAAAAAAGAGTTTCTGGAGCAGGCCGGTCAAAAGCGCAGCAACATTGTTCGCGAGTTTCTGGATTTTCTTCGGCACAACAAAAAATGGTGGCTGCTGCCCATCATCTTGATTCTGCTCCTGATGGGATTATTCATTTTGATCAGCGGAACTGCCCTTGCGCCATTCCTTTATCCCATCTTCTAAGCCAAGCTGCAAAGGAGCCGCCGCTTAAAGGCGGAACTACGAACGCTTTTCTTCCAGGGACCCCATTTGCCTCATGCGATCCGGCAAAATTTGTCAGGGTGCTTGTTCGCTTATCCTTGTAAGATAGTTGATCGCTTGTGGGTTTTCGGGATCCAATCGAAGAACCTGTTGAAATTCAGAGGCCGCTTCTTCTGTTCGATTCAGACTGGCCAGCGCAATGGCCAGATTGAGGTGCCCTTCCATCAGGTCCGGCTGCAAACGGACGACTTCCTGAAATTCGCTGACCGCTTTTTCGGGCTGCCCCTGCCGTCCGTATTCAACCCCCTTCTGGAACTTTTCCACCCAGAACGAGGTGTCGTAGCGGCGAGCGAGGGCCAACTGCTCCGCCGCCTCTTTATCGCGTCCAATGCCTTGGAGCGCGCTTGCCAGATCGTAAAGGATTGCAGCATCGGTCGGGGATTGCAAAGCCGCATTCTGAAGATGCTCCATCGCCTCGCTATACCACC
Organism: Pontiellaceae bacterium; assembly: GCA_016937035.1. The sequence continues at coordinate 4,510 of JAFGWS010000051.1, read as the reverse complement.
CTTTTTCTAAACAGAGTTTTCCCAGTTCGGCCAGTTCGGCGCTTCGATTCACGGGATTTACAACGGCCTTCCGGTAGAGTTCGGTCGCCTCCGAAGTCTTTCCCTGTGATTCGAGGAGCTTTCCCATGTACAGATAGGCGGGACCAAATTTGGGCTGCAGTTTGATGACCTTCTTCCACTGCTTCATAGCCTCGTCCGGATTTCCGGCACGAACACAGGCCTGTGCATAATGGTGACGCATAAAGACATCATTTTTTTCGAGGTGCAGCGCATGCTTGTACGCTTCGATAGCATCGGGCAATAGATCTGATTCAACCAGTACCGTTGCCAGACGGTCCCACGCTGCTGAGTTATGCGGAAGGAGCGTGGTTGTCTTGCGCGCGGCACGAACCGCCCCGGCATGGTCGCCCGAAAGCATGCGCAAGACAGCAAGTCGGGCCAACAGGGTCGGGTCGTCAGGGGTCGCCACGATGGCCTTTTCACACGCCTGCAGCGTTTGCTGCAAACCGACTGCACCAGCGGCGGATTCAAGACGTGTAATCGAGTCGTTCAAATAATGGATCTGTTCCGCGTGGTTGAGCTGAGAAGTGAACGGCGGATCTTCCAGGCGGCCCCGCATGCTGGTCAGACATTTGAAGCGTTCGCGGTCGGTCCAGGCGAGGCGTTCGGCGCATTGTTCAGAAGACGGCCAGGTGGACTGGGCGTTGGGATCGTTCTTTACCGATGCGGGCAAAAGGTCCTCGAGCTGTTCAGCAACGGATCTTGCCAGCCGCCAATTGCCCTCCCACGTCAGATGAACGTGATCATAAAAGAATTCTTTACCGGGGATGCCGTCGGGGCTTTCTGCGGCCAGCGCCGCTTCTGCATCTACAAATCGAACCTTCGTATCGTTCTTTTTTTCCGCAACGGTTTTAAGAATTTCGCTCATGCGGCGGTCTGAGCGAAAGCGCAGCGTGTCGAGATCGCGCGCCCTGCTGAATTCAGATAATGCCGTTACTTCATCATTCATTCCCAACGCGCATTGCGCCTTTCGATAATGAAGTTCTGCATAGTGGGAATCGACGGCTTCGGCCTCTTCGTAGGCCGCCAAAGCATCGGCCCATTGGCCTTTTTCCTCAAGTTCTATGCCTTTTTGATATTGTTCTTGCCATTGGGTCTGCATCTGCTGATCCGTGGTGGGCGATAATTGAGATGCAAAAGGCGCGCAGTCTTTCAGGTTCACAGCAATATTACACAGCGCAATAGCTGATCCGGATTCCCTGCCGTAATCAATGATGTCTTCTATGTTAGACTGAAAGTTTTTGTACACATTTTGCATGCGGGGATCGTCGGCCGTGACCTGCTGGTCCAGAAACATCATCATACCGCCCCATGCACCTTCTTCGGTTTGACCCTTCTTCATTTTGTTACGGGCGGCATCGAGCAGTTGACCCAAGCGCGTGGTTTTCAGGAAAAGGTTCGCGTGAATGGATGCCAGCGACGGTGCCTGCGGCCCGAATACCGTTCCGCCGCCAAAGGGCCCGACGACTTCATTGTTGCCGATATAGAGCACCCAGATATCGCCATCGGCTTTGGCACAATCCTTTGCAATTTCCCGAATCGTGTGCGAATTGATCGCCGTCATGGCTACGTTGACGACCTCAAAATGGGTTGATGGATAACGCAGGCTCAGCATCGCATCAAGCATTCTGGGCAGACCGAATTCCGGTTGAGGATCCCCCAGCGCAGCGGACTCTCCCATCACAAAGATTCGGATGGTTTTTTCAGGCGTTTTACGATCAATCGCAAAGGGGATCGGTGTGCGCGCATATTTGGAGCCAAAAAAGCGCCATCCAAAACAATCATTCTGAACCAGCAAGGTTCTTCCCTCGAATCTCATCTTCTGTATAAACGATGCGGAATATCCAAACCCTGCGACACGAAGGAGAAGTTCAAGTGCGAGAAGAAATGCCAAAGGAATCAGCATGGCCGCGATAAAACGGAACGATAAGAGCTTGATTCCATGGGGTCGATCAACCCGTTTTTGGATCGTGAAGCTCTTTCCCGGCGTTGCCGGAGCAACCGCTTGACTATGATGTTTCTTTTTTTTGGCCATAACAACAGTGTGCTTTAGCGATAATTGATTTCCTTTTAGGGAACAATGCTTTTCTGAAACCAATGATTATGTGGATGCGCTCTTTTGTGACTATAGATTAAACGGCTTATTCGTCCGGCGCATCCAGTTCGTCGAAATCATGTCCGTCCAGTTCCACCTGCTCAATCTTGGTAAAGCGGCTGGTGATTTTTTTCGCGGAAACCTGTACGTCACCGACGTCTTTATTCGCCTGACTGATGTGCGTGGCGAGCTTATCCATCCGCTGCTGAAAGCGTCCGAAATCCATGGAGAGGTTGATCAGGTGCTCCTTGATCAGGTGTACCTGCTTGCGCGTATCGGCATCCTTCAGCACCGCGCGAGCGGTGGTCAGCACCGCCATCATCGTGGTGGGCGATGCCAGCCAAACGCGCGCGCGCTGCGCCTCTTCGACCAGTTCCGGATAGTGTCCGTGGATCTCCGCAAAGATGGCCTCGGCCGGGATAAACATGACCGCTCCGTCAGAGGTCTGACCGGGAATAATATATTTGGATGCGATATCCTTGATGTGCTTCTTGATATCCTGACGGAACTGCTGCTCCGCGCTCTTACGGTCGGCATCGCCCAAGCTGGAGTCGGTCATGCGCTGATAGCCTTCGAGCGGAAACTTGGAGTCGATACAGAGCGTTCCGGTCGGTTCCGGCAGGAAGAGAACGCAGTCGGCGCGCACGCCGTTATCAAACGTATGCTGGAGCGAATAGCTGCTCTCCGGCATAACGTTGGAGATCAGCGCCGTCAGTTGGACCTCGCCGAAGGCACCGCGCGAACGTTTATCGGCCAGCACCTCCTGCAGCGAAACGACGTTGCCGGAAAGCTCCGCTATTTTTTCCTGCGCCTTATCAATCAGCGCCAGCCGTTTCAGCACATCAGCAAAAACCGACGTTGTTTTTTCAAAGCCTTTATCCAGCCGCTCCTCGACCTTGCCGCTGATCTCACCCAGCCGCCGTTCGTTCGCGTCGATCAGCTCCTTCACCCGCTCCGTCAGTTGGCGACTGTTTTTCTCGAGCGACTCCTCCACCTTCACGCGCACCCCATCCACATCGCCGCGCAGCTCCTTTTCCAGTCCGCGGAAAATATCCTCCAGCCGCTGCGTCCGGCTGTCGCCCTGCTCCAACTGCGCCTCCAGCCGACGCCCGAACTCATCCAGCCGCGTATTCACCTTCGTCTGTCCCGTCAGCAGCAGAAACAAAACCGCAGCGAGCAGCACCAAAACCAGAACCAGCAGAAACGTCGTCATTCAAAACCTCCAAAATCGATTACCACTATGCCCCCGGTTCCGACGAATGCCAATGTGCCGATTCAAAAATCGTTCGCCCGGCAAGCTCCGCCTCCTCAAAGGCGCACCGACTAACCTTATAGATCAACCATGAAAAGTGCCCTAACAAAGAAGTGTCATTCAGGAACTGACTCTTTTTATCCTTAACCTAACTGTTTGGCCCTATGATGTGTGAATTCATTGGGTTTTTTGGTGCAGAGAGCTCAAATTTCCCGGGTCGAGGGTGACATGGAGCAAAAAAAAATCGCGGTTGTTTACTGACCCCCACCTTAAAAGGTGGTATAAGATCAGCCATAATCAAACAAGAACAACCGCGAGGGGGCAAGATGTCAAAGAAGAAGATCCAACGCAAGTCTAAATCTGCACGAATCCATTCAAGAAATCTCGTTGTAGAAAACCAAGGTGCCAGCAGCTGGTGCGGGCTCGCAATGATCGAAAAGGCCGCATCGAAACTTTCCGTCTGGAAGTTTTTCGAAAAGCATGTCCCGGAGCGACGGGGGAGCTATGAGCGTATCGATATCGCCAAGGCGGCGATTGCCGGATTCCTGAGCGGATCGCGCGGCTCCGGACTGCTCAAGGGCGTTGAACAAGACGAGGCCCTCCTCCGCGACATGGGCATCGCGGCGCTCCCCGGCGAAAAGGTCTTCTGCGAGGATCTGGGCCGCTTCGGCAAGGAGGATACGCTTAATGGAATGAACAAGACGCTCAGCCATCTGGCGGAAAAGGTGCTTTCAAAACTCGAGCCCGAGGATCTTCAGATTGGGTACGGCTTCATTCCGGCCTTTGGTGATGGGACCTTGCTGGAGGGTTCGCCCAACCGGAAGGGAACAATCTATATAAAGGAAAAGGGCACGGGGCTGATGTGGGGCACATGGATGATCGGACCGATGCTTACGTCCCAGCACCTGTGCGCCGAAGGCGAAGGCGAAAAGACGGCTATAAAGAAAACCCGCGACACGATGCTCGCCGTGGCTGACAAGCTTGGGTGGCGTTCCCGCCTTCTGGTTCTGCAGGACTCGCTGCACGGGGAGGGCCCCACCCTCGACTGGCTGGAGGAGAACGGGCTCTATGGAATCATCGGCGCAAATATGCTCGATGCGACG
>JAFGWS010000050.1 GCA_016937035.1 Pontiellaceae bacterium | reverse complement strand
GATGACGGGACTCGAACCCGCAACCTCCAGCGTGACAGGCTGGCGCTCTAACCAATTGAGCTACACCCCCGTTGAAAGAGCCGACATCGTATTGATTTTTGGCCGTCGGACAAGCGTTTTTTCGGCTTTTTTTTCAGCAGCCTGTAAGCGCTTGACTCAGAGACTATTCGCGGATTTGACCTCTGCCGTGAATCACAAATTTATAGGTGGTGAGCTCCTCTAAGCCCATCGGACCGCGTGCATGCAGTTTATCGGTGCTGATTCCGATCTCTGCACCCATGCCGAATTCCGCTCCGTCGGTAAAGCGGGTGGAGGCATTTACATAGACTGCCGCCGAATCGACTTCAGCAAGGAACGCTTTTTCGGCTTTTTCGTCCTGGGTCACGATGGCGTCGGAGTGGCCCGATCCATAATGGTTAATATGGGCGATCGCCGCATCGATATCGTCTACCACCCGAATGGCCAACACCATCTCCAGGTATTCTTCATACCAATCATCCTCAGTGGCAGGTTTGGCAGATTTGATCAAGGAGCATACTGTGGTGTCGCCGCGCAGTTCCACGCCGCGTGCAGCAAAAACTTCTCCCATTCTGGGAAGAAACGCCTCGGCAATCTCTTTGTGTACGAGCAGTGTTTCCATGGCGTTGCAGACGCCGGGGCGCTGGCATTTGGCATTTTCAGCAATTCGCCACCCCATTTCAAGCTCGGCCCCTGCGTCGATATAGGTATGGCAAATCCCTTTGTAATGCTTGATTACCGGAACATGCGACATTTCCGTGACCGCCTTAATCAGGCTTTCGCCCCCGCGCGGAATGATGAGATCGAGATAGTCGGTCATTTGACACATCACCTTAACGGCCTCGCGATCGGTCGTGGGAATCAACTGAACGGCATGTTCGGGCATATCTTTATTCTTTCCGCCGGCCTGCATCGCCTTGGCAATCGCCAGATTGGAATGGATGGCTTCCTTCCCGCCGCGCAGGATAACGGCGTTGGAAGTCTTAAAACAGAGTGCCGCAGCATCGCAGGCCACGTTAGGGCGCGACTCAAAAATAATGCCGATGACACCGATGGGAACGCGGATTTTCTGGATCTCCAGCCCGTTGGGACGGTTCCATGTGCTGATTTCAGTTCCGACAGGATCGGGAAGCACGGCGACATCGCGCAGACCTTTAATCATTCCGTCGATCCGGTCGTCGGTCAGCTCCAGCCGATCAATCATGGCCGAGCTGAGCCCCGCCGCCCGGCCGGCTTCCAGATCTTTTGCGTTTTCCGTTTTAATCAGCTCGCGCTGTACATCCAGCTCGTCCGCCATTGCTTCGAGGATGGCGTTTTTACGCCGGGATGAAAGCTTTGCCAGTTCGCGGCTGGCCGCTTTGGCCTGCGCACCGATTTTGAGTACCTGTTCTTTAACATCCATTTTTATGCTCCTCCCTTTACAATAAAACCATGTTGTCGCGGTGAATCACTTCACCGGGCTTCCCATCCGTGTGTTGCCCCTTGAGCGCGTTAATCTCTTCGCTCGCATATTCCACCAGTCCGCGGGCAAGTTGTTCGCCGGATTTCGACTGAATACGGACCATCGCGCCGATCTTAAAACTGCCCTCAACGGATACAACGCCCACCGGCAGCAGACTTTTTCCGGCACGAAGCGCTTGGACCGCACCGTCGTCGATGACCAAATGGCCCTCTGACCGATTAAAAAAGGCGATCCATCGTTTGCGTTTTGAGATCGTTCCTTCTTTGGGGAAGAGCAGAGTGCCTTCATCTTTGCCTTCCAGAATGCGTGTCAGCACACCGGTTTTTCGCCCGTTAGCAATCACTACCGGAATCCCGTTCTGTGCGGCAATCTGTGCGGATTGCAGCTTTGAAGCCATCCCGCCGGTTGAAAGCTTGTCCTGTTTGTCGGCTACCAGCCCGAGAACGGTATGGTTCACCTCTTCAATAAAGGAGACCCGCCGGGTTTTCCCGCTGCCGTCCGGCTCGCGCAGTCCATCGGTAGAGCTAAGCAGGATGAGCGCATCGGCATCAATCAAGATCGAAACCAGCGCCGCCAGCACATCGTTGTCGCCAAACTTGATCTCCTGCGTGGAGATGGTGTCGTTCTCATTAATGACCGGAATAATCCGGTGCGCAATCAGGTTGAGCAAGGTATTGCGGGCGTTCAGGTGGCGTTCGCGGTGCTTGAGCGCATCGTGCGTCAGCAGCACCTGGCCGATACCGCATTTGTTTTGGCCAAAGAGCTCGTCATAAATACTCATCAGGCGGATCTGCCCGACCGATGCGGCCATCTGTAGATCCGGCATGGCCTTGGGGCGTGTTTTCATGCCCAGTGCATCCAGTCCGGCACCCACCGCGCCGGAGGAGACAAATACCGTTTCTCCACCGCCGTTTTGAAAGGCCGCCATTTCATCGACCAGCAGCTTCAGTCGCCGACGATCCGGCCTCCCCGTGCTCTGCACCAACACCTTGCTGCCGGCTTTAACGACAATCCGTTTCGCGTTTTTCAGCGCATCTCTGTGTTTTTTATGCGTCATAAATTCCTGATATTTGAATAAACAGGCGTCGATGCTATTACATTACCGGGGCCTTGTCGAGCGTACTGCTGATTCCGTTAGAAACTTCAGCAGAGGCTCTAACTTTGGCCCGATTCCCTCTGAAAGCATTGGAATTAAGAAAACATATTGGAAAACGGTTGACGTAGATAGATTTCTAACGACAATCCCCGATTTGCTTTTCCGATATTGGGGGCTCGATGATAAATTTAAAGAAGACACTTTCATTAGATACGGTATGGGTTGACTTGAAAGCGAACACCAAGCAGGGGATCATCGAAGAGATGGTGGACCGACTGATGGCGGCCGGAAAGCTCAAGGATCGAGATGCGGTTTTGAAGGCTGTTTTTGAGCGTGAAGAAAAAATGTCGACCGGGATGCAAAACGGCGTGGCAATTCCACATGGGAAAACGGATTCTGTCGATCAATTAGTTGCGGCGGTCGGGTTGCAGAAAGAGGGCGTGGCGTTTGATTCCATGGACGGCGCTCCTTGTTCCATCTTTATTATGACCATCTCTCCGGCTAAACGGGCGGGACCGCATATGCAGTTTTTGGCCGAAGTAAGCCGCATTCTTTGCGACGCCTCGAGACGCGAAAGACTGTTGGCGTCAAAGACCCATGCCGAGATTTATGAAGTGTTAACCGGAAAGTAAATCCTATGTTACAACGTACGTGCGCTGCTCTTCTCATTGGTTTTCTGGTTCTCATTTCCGTGCCTGCCGTACATGGACAATCCCCTGCCGACTCAGTTTCTGCCGCTCCTGCGGTAGAAACGGTGACCGCCTCCGCTGCCCCGGAACTTGATTCCAATTACGCAGAGGAGGCTGCTCCTCCGCGGCATGGAGATGCGGCGGGCGGTGTATCAGATCCGGTCGATGAGGAAGGTCATAAAATCACCCACCTGATGATGCTGCTGATTTTACAGCTGGCGGTCATCATCATTGCCGCGAAGACCGGGGGTTATCTCTTTCAACGTTTTCTTCGCATGCCGTCGGTACTGGGCGAATTGGCATCCGGTATGTTGATTGGTCCTTATGCGCTGGGTGGAATGATTCGCTTTCCGGGGCTCGATGAATATTTGTTTGCCAACGCCCATGCCGGGATCGCGACTTCAGCCGAGTTGTACGGCATTGCCACGCTGGCCTCCATTATTCTGCTGTTTCTCGCCGGGCTGGAGACGGACCTTGCCGCGTTTATCCGCTATTCCGTGGTGGGCTCTTTTGTCGGACTGGGTGGTCTTCTCTTTGCCTTTGTTCTCGGCGATTTATGCGCGGTACTCTGGCCGGGAAACGGAATCGACTCCTTTATGGATCCGGCGGCACTGTTCCTGGGCGTTATTTCGGTGGCCACCTCGGTCGGAATCACGGCGCGTATTCTCGCGGAAAAACGAAAAATGTCTTCGCCGGAGGGCGTAACGATTTTGGCCGGCGCAGTTTTTGACGACGTACTGGGCATCATTACTCTGGCCATCGTAACCGGCATGGCCGATGTCAGTGGCACCGGCGGAGCGGTTAACTGGGGGGAAATCGGCCTGATTTCGCTCAAAGCCATCGGCTTCTTCGTGATTGTGACGGCTTTGGGGCTGACGTTTGCCCGCAAGATTACCGCCGCAATCAAGCAGTTCCGGTCGCGCGAGATCATGGTGGCCACCTGTTTCGGGTTGGCCTTGCTACTGGCCGGGCTGGCGGAAATGGCTGGACTGGCCATGATTATCGGAGCCTACATTATGGGGCTCGCGCTTTCACGCACTGATTTAGCGCACGAAATCGAACACCACCTTCAGGGGGTTTATAACATCATGGTGCCGATCTTTTTCTGTGTCATGGGCATGATGGTCGATTTCTCTGCCATGAAAGCCGTGCTGGCCTTCGGCGCGGTCTATTCATTGATGGCTGTTTTTTCCAAAGTGGTCGGCTGCGGACTGCCTGCCTGGCTGATGCGCTTCAACCTCCGCGGTTCGTTGCGGATTGGACTCGGGATGCTTCCGCGCGGCGAGGTGGCGCTGATTGTTGCGGGAATTGGTTTGGCCAAAGGCATTATCGAACCGGGCGTTTTTGGCGTGGCGATCATGATGACGGTGATCACCACCATGCTGGCACCGCCGTTGTTGGTAAAATCGTTCGTCGGGGGTTCCGGTTTGCGCAAGGAATTTGCCGGCGGAGCAGACAATATCGAAACCATCGAGCTGGAATTTCCATCGCATGACATTGCGGAGTTTCTGCTGAATCGCTACATCCACGCCGTTCAGGCGGAGGAATTCTTTGTTCATAATCTGCATACCGAACAGCCGACCTATCAGGTCCGAAAGGATGATCTGGTCTTTACCCTCATTCAGGACGAAAACAAGCTTCAGCTCAATGTTCCTGCGGAAAGTCAGTATGTGGCTCGTATGATTTTGCTCGAAGAACTGCTTTCGCTCTCCGACCTGCTCGAATCCACCAAGCAGATGAAAGGGATCGAGGAAATGGGCAACGACCTCATGTCCGGACTGTTCGCATAATTGCAGTTACCGCATCAGCAAAAGACTGATCGACATGACCGCCATTCCGCCGACCAGGCCGAAGAGGCTGTCGTGTCCTTTGCCGTAAGCTCGGCTCGTAGGCAGCAGTTCATCGAGGCTGATGTAGACCATAATGCCGGCCACGCCGCCGAAGAGCACGCCCATGACCTGCGACGGAATCGCATTGGAGCCGTCCCCCAAAAGGAAACGCAATGCAATGTAGGCAACCGCGGCTCCTGCGGGTTCGGCCAACCCGCTCAGCAGGGAATACGCAAAGGCCTTTTTCCGGTTTCCTGTGGCATAGAAAATCGGAACAGAAACACTGATTCCCTCGGGTATGTTATGCAGTGCAATGGCGACGGCAATCGGAATGCCCAGCGCAGGATCATGTAATGCCGCAAGAAAAGTGGCCAGGCCTTCGGGAAAATTATGAATGGCAATGGCCAGTGCGGTGAAGAGCCCCATGCGCATCAGCTTTGTATTATGGTGCCGATATGCCACGTTTTCGCAGTCGTCGTGCTGATGTTCAACAGAAGGAATGGGTGCGTCCGGATTCGAAAGCGGAGCACGTTCATATTCCGAATGGATTTCATGCGGATTCTCGGCATGCGGAATCAGCGCGTCAATCAGACCGATCAGGGCCATGCCGCCGAAAAAGGAGAGTGCATTCATCCAATGCCCCAGCGGATCGCCGTATGATTCTACCAGCGAATCCACGCCCTTATAGAAAATTTCCACAAACGAGACATACAGCATAACCCCCGCCGAAAATCCGGTGGCCACAGAGAGAAAGCGATAGTTCGTCCGCTTTGCCAAAAAAGCGATGGCGCTGCCGATCCCGGTCGCCATGCCGGCAAAAACGGTAAGACCAAGGGCAAACCACACCGAACTCATAGCCCATTCTCCTTCGCGAAGCTGGGAGAATCTGCAATCGGAATCCAAACAGAGGGTTTTTCGCGATGACTGAACGGTAGCATTTCATCTTCTCCAAAAACGAAGCGAACTCTAACGGTCTTCTCCGGAAATTTAAATTGGAATTGCATGCCATTTGCATTCCGGGCAAGGTGGCGGCATGGATATTGAAAAGCTGATCACCAATACGGCCTTCTTCAAGGGATTGTCCGACGAACACCGCCGCGAGTTGGCGCGGATCTGCACCGTGCAGCCGGTCAGGAAGCGCGACTATCTTTTCCACGAAGGGGAGAAGGGCGACTGCATGTACCTGCTGGTCGGCGGAAACATGCAGCTGCACAAGAACTCCGAGGACGGGCGCGAGGTGGTCATCCGCGTCATCAAACCGGGCGAGGTGTTTGCCGAAGTCGTATTGTTCGAGAAGGACCGCTATCCGGTTTCCGCCCGCGCCGTCGCAAATGCCGAGGTGCTGGCCTTCCCCCGCGAAGGGATCCATCGCCTGCTGGCCGAGGAGGGTTTCCGGCGCGACTTCATCGCCATGCTGCTGGCCAAGCAGCGCTACCTCACGGAACGCATCCAGGAGCTGACCACCAAGGATGTGGAGTGCCGCTTCTTCACCTTCCTGCGCAACCAGTACGGCGAGCAGAAGCTCATCAAGACGCCGCTCTCGAAAAAAGATATCGCCGCCGCCATCGGCACCACACCCGAAAGCCTCTCGCGCCTGATCCTGCGCCTGACCGACGACGAAATCATCGACTGGAAGGGCAAGGAGATCCGCATCCTCGCCGATCCCTGGCGCTGGCTCGAATGATCGCCCCCGCTCCCTTGCCTCTAAAACTTATATCTTCGACTTTATCGCCTGAGCTAATGTCTGGAGTATCAGACAGCAGGATGCCGAACCGGCGTCAATTACACCGCGCGAGCGTTCGCCCAACCGGCTGGAACGCCCGACCTTTGCAATCATGTCTTTCGTCGCATCACGCCCCTGCTCTGCAGCTTCGGACAACTTATCCAGACAGGAAGCAAACGATTCTCCGTTCGACAGAGCCGAACTGAACGCTTCTTCCGCCGGAAGCAATACGTCGAGCAACGTCTTATCGCCCTGCTTTGCTCCGCTGATGTCCAAGACCTTATCCTTGGCTGCGGCAAGCATTTCACCGAAACCGGCTTCGTCCAACGTTTCTTTGCCTTTGCAGCTTCTGGCCATCGCCCGGAAAAACATGCCGTACAGCGGGCCCATAGAGCCGCCGATCTGTGACATCAGAATGCTCGACAAGGTGCTGAACCCATGAGAAAGATCGCCCGGCTCTTTCTGAAGCTGCTCTTCACACAACGTAAAGCCCTTGTTCATATTGATTCCGTGGTCGCCGTCGCCGATCAGACCATCGATATCGCTGAGGTATTGCTTGTTTTCCTGGATCGCCTTAATCAAAGGCATCAGGACCGAGTTGCCGTCTTGAATTGAAACAGAAGTCACTGTTTATCTCCCGAATTGCTGCAGCCCCATGCTGTCACACTCATAATCGATGCAGGTTTTGAGGCTGTCGTCTAATTTCATAATGGTTAACGTTACGCCCGACATTTCGAGGGACGTAAAGTACTGACCAACGTACGGGCGGTACACATGGATGCCGTGTTCTTTCAGGATTTTTTCCACATCGTTGAACAGAATGTAGAGTTCCATGTAGGGCGTAGAGCCCAGACCGGAAATCAGCACCACAACATCATCGCCTTTTTCAAAGGGCAGATCCGGCAGAATAATATCGGTCATGCGTTTCGCCATCTGAGCCGAAGTCTCCAGCGCACAGACTTCCAGACCGGACTCCCCGTGGTGTCCGATGCCGACCTCCATGGTGCCCGGATCGATGGAAAAGTTGGGTGATCCCTTTTCAGGAATCGTGCAGGAGCTGAGGCCGATGCCCATGCTGCGTGTATTATTGATCGCTTTCTGCGCTTCAGCAATCACCTCGTCCAGCGATCCGCCCATGGCCGCCTTCGCTGCACCAACCTTCCACATCAGAATTTCTCCGGCCACGCCGCGCCGCTTGCCGAGCTCATCTTTGGGGGCCGACGGAACATCGTCGTTGGCAACTACCGTTTTGACCTCAATTCCATCATCCTCCGCCATTTCGACCGCCATTTTGACGTTCATATTGTCGCCGGCATAGTTGCCGTACAGACACGCGACACCTTTTCCGCCGTCCGCTGCGCGGAAGGCATCGTAAAACATCTGTGCAGGCGGAGAGGAAAAGATTTCGCCCATCGCCACGGCATCCACCATATTCCGCCCGACGTAGCCCACAAAGGCCGGCTTGTGGCCGGAACCGCCGCCGGTGACAATACCAACCTTATCGGCAATCGGTGCGTCCACATATTTCAGCACGCGTGGATTATCGGTCTTGGCCACCAGATTGGGGTGCGCCTTAACATAACCTTCAACCATCTCGTCGACCACCTTGGACGGGTCATTAATTACTTTCTGCATGAGAATCCTCCTTAATAATTCGGGTGAAATGATAATCGTTCCAGCTCCTTCAGCTGGTCCACTTTGGGAGCAGATCCGCCGCCGGAAAACTCCGACTTAAGCCAAGCATCCACAATCATCTTGGCCAGTTCGGGGCCGATGACCCGCTCGCCCATGGTCAAAACATTGGCATCGTTACTCTTCTTCAGCCGTTCGGCCGAAAATACATCGTGGCAGGTCCCGGCAAACACCCCTTCAACCTTATTGGCAATCATCGCCATTCCAAGTCCTGTGCCACAGATCAAAATTCCGCGATCATACTGTCCGGCCTGCATCGCTTTTGCCAGATTATAGCCGATTTCTCCGTAATACGGATTCTCTTTGCCTTTAGAATACTCCAGATCCGTTACATCCAGCCCCTGCTTTTTAAGATGATCATAGATGACCTGTTTGAGATTTACGGCAGCATCATCACAGTCAATACAGATTTTCATTCGCTCCACACCCTGTTGTTTGAAAAAATATCTTTGAAACAGAAGCCCATGGTAGCACCTAGGACGCTCTAGGCAAGCCAACATTGAGCTGCAAGCCCGAAATCTGCATAGATTGAGAATAAAGGCAATGATTTGTGACGGAAGGTCGTTGTATTGCGCAGATAAGCAGGTATGTTTATCTGCTCTTCAAGCTGATCGAAAAAGGCTTTTTAGTTGAAAACCACAATATGAGAATAGGGGGGGAAATAGTGAACAAAAGAGTTATTGCATGGGGAACAACCGTGTTACTTGGAGTAAGTACCGCTATGAGCGCTGAAACATTGAAGGAGGCCTACAAGGAAGCCTTTATGGTGGGATGCTCCGTGAACGATGCCATCGTATCGGGAGCCGACAAAACATCTCAGGAAATTGTAATCCAGCAGTTCAACACCATTACGTTGGAAAATTCTATGAAAGCTGAGGTCGTGAATCCACGGCGTGGAAGCTACAATTTCCGTGCAGCGGATGCATTTGTCGAATTCGGAGAAAAGAATGATATGTTCATTATCGGTCACACACTGGTGTGGCATAACCAAACTCCGGCCTGGTTCTTTCAGGACGAAGAGGGCAATCCTAACACGCCGGAAGAACAGATCGAGCGCATGCGCAGTCACATTGAAGCCGTCGCCGGACGTTATGCCGGCCGCGTAGATGCGTGGGATGTCGTAAACGAAGTGATCGACAACGATGGCTCCTATCGCCCGACCACGTGGGTTAAAGGGGTTGGCGACGGAGACGAAATGGTCAAAGCCGCTTTTAGATTTGCGGAACAATACGCGCCGGACACCGAACTTTATTATAACGACTTCAACGCTTGGCGCCCTGAAAAACGCGACGGCATCGTCCGCATGGTGAAAATGCTGCAGGCCGAAGGTATCCGCATCGACGGCATTGGAATTCAGGGGCATTGGGGACTCAACTTCCCGAAAAACGAATACATTGAGCAGGCCATTGATGCCTATGCCGCTCTCGGCGTTAAAGTCATGATTACCGAATTGGATGTGGACGTACTGCCGCTGACCCGCGAAGGCCAGATTATCGGTCAGGTTATGAGCGACAGCCAGTTCCAGCTTGAAGAGTTCAAGGAATATCTAGACCCCTACCAGGACGGCCTTCCGGACGAGGTTCAAAAGCAGCTTGCCGATCGCTATGCAGAGCTGTTTGAAATCTTCTACAAGAAACGCGACAAGATCGACCGCGTAACCCTCTGGGGGCTGCACGACGGCATGTCTTGGAAAAACGGTTATCCGGTGCCGAATCGGACCAACTATGTTCTGCTCTACGATCGGAACAGAAAGCCGAAACCGGCCCTCGATGCTGTGCTTAAGGTTCCGGATGCTGAATAAAAGCACCTTTCCGTGCTAAATCACAAAGGGGGGCAGACGATCAACGTCTGCCCCCCCCCTTTTTGTGCGAATCGAATTCGATTAATCGTAAAAGTCTCTCACGCTCATGAGCTCTTCCAGATTGTTGAGCGGGCGCTCAATATCGTACGGAATCGGCATTTTGCTGAACTGTTGGAAGTATTGTAGGCAGGCGTCTTTCCATAGCTGGGCATTCCGGCACTGCTCGCGCAGACGATCCTGAACATGCGCAAAACGTTCGTCATCGACATACTGCTCCACCTTATCCCACGTCTGAAGAAAGCCGCGCACCTGCTGCAGGCCGCCGTCATAGCTGTAGCAGAGCTCGTCCCAGAGCGTACGGCCGTTCTTCAGCTGATAATCCCACGGGACATGGTGGAACCAGAGCAGGAAAATTTCCGGGCAGGTTTCAATATCGCTGAGTTGAGAGCGCAGCGGTTCATGATACTGACTGATCGCATCGCTGCCGGTTGATGTTCGGTCAAATCCAATCCCTGCTTCGTCGGCATTATGATAGTAGACTGAGGTCCAGTCTCTGCGGGTGCGCGCCGGGGCATGCCACGGTCCGGGGCCATAGTGCTCGTTCGGCGAAAAAATGTGGTGCAGCCCCAAGGGCATCATGTAATCCACTGCCGCCTCTCGGCTGGCGAGCATCAACGCCTTAACCGGCTCCAGAAACTGCTGCGACCAATTGGAATAGACCTCTTCAACCTGATCTCCGCCGAAGGTCATCTTGATCCATTCATCGGCAATCTGAGCACTGGTCAGCTCGTGATCCCACGCCTGCCGCCCAAACGCATACCAGTTGGCCTGCGCAAAGTGGTGTCCGCACCAGTTGCGATCGAGACCAATATTGGAGACACCGGCAATCGCCGCACTCTCCTGCTTAAAAACAGATCCATCGGTGCAGCGGGCCACCGTGCTTCCGGGACCTTCCTGATAGGTATCGCTCTTGAGAAACTCCTCCCACATCGGTGCGAGGAAGACCAAATGAATGGAGTGGCCGAGATATTCCTGCGTAATCTGCAGCTCGGCCATGACCGAGGTTTTCTTCATTGCACCGAAGAGCGGACTGAAGGGTTCGCGCGGCTGAAAATCAATCGGCCCGTTTTTAGACTGAATAATCACATTGTCGCGAAATTCGCCGTCCAGCGGCATAAATTCGGTGCAGGCCTGTTTGGCGCGATCCTCACCGTCGCTCTTATAAACAAAGGCCCGCCACATCACGATACCACCGTATGGTTTGAGCGCGTCAGCCAGCATGTTCGCACCGTCCGCGTGCGTTCGACCATAATCCTGCGGCCCCGGCTGCCCCTCGCTGTTGGCCTTCACCAAAAATCCGCCGAAATCGGGAATCAGCGCATAGATCTCTTTCGTCTTGTTGTTCCACCATTCAATGACTTCCGGGTCCAGCGGATCGGAAGTATCCAGCCCGCCGATCATTCCAGGCGACGAAAACTTGATCGACAGATAAACCTGAACGCCGTACGGCCGCAGCACATCTGCAATGGCTTTAACACGCTGAAGCGTCTGTTCCTTCAGCATATCCGGCGAAGCATTCACATTGTTCAACACCGCCCCGTTAATCCCGACAGAGGCGTTCGCCCGGGCATATTCCTGCCAGAGCAGCTTATCGGCTTCTGTCGTAACAAAGGCGTCATCGCCCCTGCGCCAGAAGATCGAGAGGCCGGCATAACCGCGCTCAATACTTCCGTTCAGGTTGTCCCAATGGTTGAGCAGGCGATACTCATACGCCGGATTCGACACCAGATCCCGAATTGACTCTCCAGTCTGCTGACGGCGCAACAGATCGTACACGCCGTACAGGATGCCCTTTTCTGTTTCCGCCAGAATGTTGCCGTCAACAAAACGATAACCGTCGCCTTCAACCTTTTCATCGGACGTTATAATAAGCTGAATCGATGCGTCAGCGGTGCCCCGCCAGCCCTGTTTCAACTCCTTCACGGCGATATCCAGCGTCGGCGAACGCTTTGCACACTCTACATTGACCGATGCCGTCGCGCTTCCGCGCAGCCAGAGGTCATGCCCGTCTTCAGCCCGGAGTGAAAGTGCTGAAAACAGCACAACAACTATACTTCCAATGGTCGATTTCATATCTCATCCCCGTTTGCACCCATTAATCAAACATTCTGTTCTGCACCGCAAAACAGAATCCCTAAGGCGGCTACAGAGCAGTCAAAGGCCGCCGAATTGAAGGCGCAAACTCCTTTACTGTGGTTCATGTCAGCGGCAACCCATCGAGGGATGCTGTACGAGGCGGTCTCCACACCTGAAGGAGTTGTGCCGTGAAAACGAAACCGTTCTATCGAAATTCTCGAATAGAATCAATGAATCCGCAGAAATAGTTGTGGACCTTGACCTGCCGATCCTACACGGAACGGGTGGAAGGATGCCGGGTTATTATTGCACGCGGCGGCGTGGCCGAGCGAAAGGGCTGAATGAAAGCTTCGTTAAAGTCGTAGCCTTCCATAAAGTCCTCGATCGAATCCTTTTCGGTTTTACCGAGCAGGCCATGGTGCACAAGATTAAATACAATGTTTCCGATATCAAGGCATTCGTTAATGCCCCATTCCGTAAGTACGCGCTTGGTTACCGGTCCATATTGGTTGAGTGCAAACTTTCGGATTCCGTCCAGCAGTTCCTGTCCGGAGACATGCCGCGGCCGTTTGAGTTTGTTAACCGTATACTCCAGCCCCTCCTGAACAAAGAGATAAGCATCAGCGGTGTAGCGCTTATCCTCGAGGAGAATCGATCCCAGTATTTCGTCTATGGTTTGGTATTTCATGGATGAAAATTAACACGCATTTTTTCGGCCAACTCGGCCATTTCGTCAAAATCGTCGTATTTTTTAGCGTCCCAGTTCCAATGGTGTCCGTCCTCGGCAAAACGGGGAATCACGTGGACGTGGATGTGCGGGACTTCCTGCCCGGCGGCCGCGCCGTTGTTCTGCATAATATTGACGCCGGCCGCGCCCAAACCGTCGATTTGTGCCTGCGCTACGCGTTTTGCGACCGTGTGCAGTTGGGCGACTATTTCATCGGGGGTTTCAGTGAGGGGATCAACATGTGTTTTCGGAATCACCAGCACATGCCCTTTCACAATGGGGCCGATATCCATAAAGGCCAGCGTATGTTCGTCTTCGTAGACGATGGTTGCCGGAATTTCCTTCTTTACAATTTTGCAAAATATACAGTTATTCACGATTTTTATCTACCTTTTCAATTCCTTCTGGCGTATATTCCCGTAATTTTTCCTGTTTTATATACCAGTACCTCGCAATCAAGCCCAGAAGGAAAACCGCACAGATGATGAGAATGTACTTTTTTTCCTGCCCGGAAAGCCAAAACCCAGACTGTAAAGGAGTGCGTTTTTTATCTGTCATATCAATCAACCTAGCGAAAGTTACGCATTAATGGAATAACTATTTCGCGCTCATCTGCTTTCTTAATTTTACTCGAAACAGATGATTCAGGGACAGACAACCGGCTTGCTGGAAAGTCAGCACGATAATATAACCGTCCATTCCGCA
Source organism: Pontiellaceae bacterium (assembly GCA_016937035.1). The sequence continues at coordinate 3,895 of JAFGWS010000050.1, read as the reverse complement.
TTCGATCGCATATCGGACAAGTCGGGGTCAGGGAATGAAAGCAAAAATCCTATGATGTATAAGATAACCTAGGATTCCCTGGAGCGTAGGAGTAAACAGTATGATGGGGGTTTGAAACGGATTAAGATTGTTTCTTCTAACGACATCGAGCATAAAAAGCCGCTCAGAGGGATTGCCTTTATTCCGAAATGGGGATAAACAACGCGCTTCTTTCATGCCGGGGGGTGTGGAAAAAAATCTCCGGGGGAGGGAGTTATGAACACAGACATTTTAAGATGGGTCTTTCAGACAATATTGGTGACGACTTCCCTATTTTCGTTTGGGTATCTCATCGTTACGGGAGCCGCCTTGGCCTTGCGCCGCCTGCGGAATCGTCCGGAAATCATTTCAGATCAGTCGCTGTATCCTACCGTTACGGTGCAAATCCCTACATATAATGAACTGGCTGCACTCAACTGCGCGGCGCGCTGTCTGGAATTCGATTATCCCAGGGAAAAAATCCAGATTATGATCGGTGATGACAGTAACGACCCGGCTATTTCTGCAAGGATCGACGAATTTGCTGCCGCAAATCCGCGCATTGAGATCAGCCGTCGCGGGAGTAATGAAGGATTCAAGCCGGGAAATCTGAACGTAATGCTGCCCAAATCCAACGGGGACTATCTGCTTATTCTCGACTCCGATTTTCTGCCGAAGAAAGATTTTCTGAAGCGGCTGGTCGTTCCGGTTATTAAGGATCCAACGCTCGCCGGCGCACAGGCCGCGTGGAAAATCATTAACGTGCACAATAACCACAGCACGCTGATGGGTACGGGAATTGTGAATATCATCCACGTGGTGGTTCTTCCGTTCCTTAAAGCACTGACGAAAACCGGCGTATTCTGCGGATCGGGCGAGCTGGTCAAGAAGAGTTATCTTATTGAGCGCGGCGGGTGGACATCCGGTGCGCTGACCGAAGACGTGGATTATTCTCTGCGGATTATTTCAGAAGGTAAGCGGATTGCATTTGTAGACGACCTGCGGATTCGTTGTGAAGTTCCTTACACGCCTAAAGACCTGTTCCGCCAGCAGATGCGCTGGGCCTACGGAAACATGCGGGCGTTCATGGCTCATGGAAAACGCCTCCTCTTTTCACGCAGTGCCCGCCGCCGGAGCAAGTTTGCCGCGTTTATGTTCGGCAGCGGGTACATCATGATCTCGCTGCTTCTGCTGACCTCCTTGCTGGGTATGCTCAGTCTGCTGGCCGGATTCTTCGGCGTCGGCCCGGAAACCAGCGACTCCTACAGCGTGGCACAGTTTATTTTTGAATCGCTGATCAATCTGCTGTTGACCTGCGGATTTTTAGTTTCCTCCATCGTTGCAGGCTTTTCGACAGGCTTTGGAAACCGCAGTATTGCCAGACTCATCGTTGCTTCATTCACCGTCGGCGTCATCTGCATGTTTTTCGTTCTGCGTGGGCTGATCACTGCGTGGATCGGCAAACCGATGAAGTGGTTCATGCTCAAGAAGGCGGGCAACGAACAGGTCTCGGGCTGACGCACCCGGCGCTCCTTCAGGGTGCTCGACATCCATTATGCACTTTACCTTTCTCGGAACAGGCACCTCACACGGCATCCCGCTCATCGGCTGCTCCTGCCCGGTGTGCACCTCCGGAAACCCGAAAAACCGCCGTCGCCGCAGCAGCCTCTATGTCGTGGCCGCCGAAAAACATTTGCTATTCGATACCCCGCCCGACTTTCGCGAGCAGGTTTTATCGTTCGGCGTCCGGCGGATCGACGCACTCTTTATCACCCATCCTCATGCCGACCACATTTACGGCTTCGACGATATCCGCCGCTTCAGCACCCTCCAGAAACAGCATATTCCCGTATACGGCTCCGCTGAAACCCTGCGGATGATGCATAAGAAATTCGACTACGTGGACAAAGGCTACAGCTTTGACAGCGTCCCGCGGGTTCAATTTATTGAACAGACCAGCCCCGTTGCTGTCGGTGACGCCGTCGTCACTCCCCTACCCGTCCAACACGGACCCGATTCTATTTATGGATTTAGGATCGACGCCGACGGACGGAGCCTCGCGTATATCCCGGACTGCAATTCTATTCCCGATTCAACCATGGAGCTGCTCCGCGGGCTGGATGCCATGATTCTGGACGGCCTACGCCCCAAAGAGCACCCGACGCATTTTAACATTACTCAGTGCATGGAGCATCTGCACCGCATCCGGGCAAAGCGCTCGTTTTTGACCCACCTGACCCACGATTCCGAGCACGAGGCGCTTCAGTCGAAGCTCGGCTCCGCCGTGACGGTCCCGTGGGACGGCCTTACACTGGAGCTCTGACCTTGTTGACCGAAAATCACCAACACCGCCGAAATCTATTTTTAGCTCGATTCCATCCGCCCGCCACCGCAAGGTTCTCTGCATGAAACCCGCCCTATTTGGAAAAACACTCAACGAGCTCACCGAGCTGGCCGTCGACCTCGGCCTGCCGAAATTTACCGGCAAGCAGCTCGCCGATTGGCTGTATAAAAAGGAAATCGATGCGATTGCCGACATGAGCAATCTATCGAAAAAAGCGCGCGCGCTGCTCGAAGAACACTATTGCTTCGGCCTTCATGCGCCCGCCAAAGTGCAGATCAGCGCCGACGGCACCAAAAAATATCTCTTCGAGACCGCTGCAGAAAAATATATTGAAACCGCCATGATTCCGTTTCAGGAGCGCCGGACCGTCTGCGTCTCCTCCCAGGTCGGCTGCAAAATGGGCTGCCTCTTCTGTATGACCGGGAAACAGGGCTTTCAAGGGCAGCTCACCGCCGGCGACATCGTGAACCAGATCCGCAGCATTACTGAACACAACGAAGTCACCAACGTGGTCTACATGGGCATGGGCGAGCCGTTCGATAACCTCGACGAAGTGCTCAAGAGCATCGAAATTCTCACCGCCGACTGGGGCTTCGCAATGAGTCCTCGCCGCATCACCGTCTCTTCCATCGGCATAACGCCCGGCCTGGTTCGCTTCCTTAACGAAAGCGAGGCGCATCTGGCCATCAGTCTGCACACGCCCTTCCCCGAAGAACGACAGCAGCTGATGCCCGTGCAGATCGCCTATCCGCTGGAAGAGGTGATTGACGAAATCCGGCGATGGGACTTCAGCGGCCAGCGGCGCGTCTCTTTTGAATATATTGTCTTCCACGGCCTCAACGATACCGCACGGCATGTGAAAGCACTGTGCAAACTGCTGAACGGCATCCGCTGCCGCATTAACCTGATTCGCTTCCACCCGATTCCGGAAACGCCGCTGCAGGGCACCGATGAAGAAACCCTCGAGTGGTTTAAAGACGAGCTGAACAAAAAGGGACTGCTCACCACCATCCGCGCTTCGCGCGGCCTCGATATTTATGCCGCCTGCGGCCTGCTTTCGACTAAAGCATCCAGCGTGTCGTCCCGTTAATTCGGCCCCGAAAGCCGGATCATCGATGAAACCGCCTCCGCTCCGTCTATCTCAAGATTGCACAGAAGAAGACAAAGGCGTATCAATGGTCTCACTTATTCTGGTCAGGAAAAGGAGAACCCATGAAAACAATACTCGCAGCTCTGATAAGCTTATTCGGCCTCTCGGTCATGGCTGAAGAGCCCGCCAACCTCGCCCTGGTCGCCGTGCCGGCGACCTCTTATGTTTCCGGCGACACATCGGTCGATGCGCTCAACGACGACGCTCGGCCGCGCCGTTCCAACAATCGGAACAACGGCAGCTACGGGAACTGGCCGCAGACCGGAACGCAGTGGGTACAGTATGAATGGAGCGAACCGATCAGCACGGACGCCGTGGACGTCTTCTGGTGGGACGACCGTCAGGGCGTACGCCTGCCCTCCGCTGCGCGCCTGCTCTATTGG
>JAFGWS010000049.1 GCA_016937035.1 Pontiellaceae bacterium | reverse complement strand
TGTCGATTTAGAGTAGAACCCTTCGAGCCTCGCTCTTGGGTGGTTTCCGATATGTCTCCGATCAGGGCACCTGTCTGGTGCCCTGATTGAAAAACAGGCTGTGGGCAGATCCTTGAGCGAAAATCGAAGAAAAAGACCGCTTTTACCCGCAAACAGCAAAAGACGGGCTAACGGTTTGGCCTTGTCCTATTTGAAATCATTGGGATTTTGAGCGCTCAGATCTCTGACTTCTCCCGGCGAGGGTGATATCGGGAAAATTTGCATCGTCGTGGGGTAGGCATCTCTGGCTGCCTTGCCCTTCCGTACCGCAGCCATCCTGGCTGCTCCCGGCGTTGAAAGGAACCCCCAGAAGAAAATCGAATTCGTAGAAGCGCACGTCCTCGTTGCTGGGTCCAGGGTCAGCCCGGTCATTGTAACATTATTATTTGCATCCAGTTCGCTAGTGCCCTACTTTCTGTTTTGTGGCACGAGCGCTGAGACGTGAATATCCGGGAGCGATCTATCACGCGATGTACCGGGAGAACAACGGGAAGAACATTTTTATTACAGATGCGGAGCGGTGTCGGCATTTGAAAAGAGATCGGATAATCGGGTCAGCAAATGAAGGCAAAATGCTACAACGAACGGGCTGACCCCTATGCCTGGTGTTTGGCAAATGTCGGCGATCATTAAAGATACAGGATATAATGCTAAAATACTTCGGGCGTATCTGTTGATTCCACCCTTTGCTGTTTTTGTAATCATGGGTGCTTCGTGGATTCATGCCAAAATCCTTAATATGACTATTCGTATTATGGGGAAAGGTCCTATTGTAGAAGGGAAATCACTGGTTCAGGATCGAACAGGTGAATTCAAACGAAACTCATGGGATCGATAAGGAACAGATTCGAACCACCCTGGACCCTACTTGGACAACGCCCGTTTTGAAGGCAAAGTCTGATTCCCAAGCGGGTCAGGATTAACGTTCATATGGAAAATATTATATGAAACCAAACCATTACAGAGTCGGAATAATCATCGCATCGCTCATCCTATTTGGGTGCTATTCACCTACCTCGCAAGAAGCCGATCGGCTGGCCGATAAACTGAAAGACCTTCAGGACGGCCAAAGTGCAGTTTCAATAAATAATGATTTGATAGCCCTAAACAATGCTGCCGTTCCCGCTCTATTGCCGTTGCTGAAATCCCCAAACCCACTTACCCGCACTAATGCATCTTGGATTCTTAGCGAGATTGGAAATCGCGATGCTTTGATTCCATTATCCAACTCCCTCTCGGTAGAAACGAATGATGAATCAAAGGAATTCATGGTTATGGCAATTTGCTCAATCCTAAAGATCCCGAATGACATCTCTGCAGAAGAAGCAGTGCAAAAAGTAAAAACATCGAACCACCATTAACCCCGAACGTTGGCAAGCGCCCGAAGCGAAGCGCAGATTGTTTCCGAAGAAAACAGGGGCAGAGCCCCGGTCCAAAAGGGTTGAATCCGGAGCTTTAGATGAGCTGGGCTACGCCCGATTTCTTTCAGAAATCATCTATCGCTTCGCTTTCGGCCCCGACTTTTTGCCTCTTCGAACAGCAGGTTCTTTCTTGCTTTCCTATGGGTCTTCCAACCTGCCGGAGCGAAGCGGAGACCACCGCGCAAAGCGCGGAGTGACCAACGGGAACGTTCACCAACCATGCGGGATCAATAGAGAGATACCTAATCAACGCGGAGAAGCTGTCTAACGGTTCGGGTAGGGATCACGCCTTTTTGGTGACGACGGGTTTTTTGCGGTTGGGGTAGAGGGTTCGGCAGATTTCGCATTTCGTTCCATCGCACCCGCGTGCGGTGCAGTGTTCGCGTCCGTAGGTGATGATCTGCAGGTGGCGCTTTTCCCATTCGTGCGGCGGCCAGAGCTTTTTAAGGTCGGCTTCGGTCTGCTCGACGCTTTTGCCGCTGGTCAGCCCCCAGCGCTGAGCGAGTCGATGAATATGTGTGTCCACGGGGAACGCCGGGATTTTAAAGGCGTGGATCATAACGACGCTGGCGGTTTTATGACCGACTCCCGGGAGCTTTTCGAGTTCGACAAACGTGCGCGGCACTTTGCCGTTATACTGTTCGACGAGCATTTTGGAGAGCGCTTGGATGCTTTTAGCCTTGCTGTTGGCGAGTCCGCAGGAGGCGATGCAGTCCTTGATTTCGTCGACGGAGAGGCGGGCCATTTTTTCCGGTGTGGCCGCTTTAGCAAAGAGAGCGGGGGTGACCCTGTTCACCCGCTTATCGGTGCATTGTGCGGAGAGAATAACCGCGATCAGCAGGGTGTAGGCATCGGTGTGATCAAGCGGGATCGGGAGATCGGGATAGAGCTCGTCCAGCTTATGGGCAATGGTTACAGCGCGTTGTTTCTTCGTTTTAATGAGGTTCACTTGTGCCGGAGGAGTAACGGATGGAGGGGGAATTTTTTGCGGGTTAAACATGCCGCGCACGTATGAGCTCCTTTTTCCCATCGAATACGGCGGAGGATAATCTCCGCCGTTCGTTTTTCAATGGTGCGATAGGATGACGGTTAATATTCCGAAAGCTTGGCTTCCAGTTCACTGATTTCAGAAATCATTTTTTCATAAAACGCAGTGTTTTCGTCCGAATGTTCGGGATCGGTATCGATCCAATCGGAAAGCTTTTCGATGGCCGCATCATATTTTTCACGGGTTTCTTTATACACCTTAAAGGCTTCGGGGCCCAGTTCCTGCTCCATCCGGAACATTTCGAGTGCACCGGCTGCTTTCATGAGGTCCAGTTGAGCTTCTTCGGCCTTTTTCTGGGCTTCTTCAATCGCCTCAATCTGCTTTTCGAGCTTCTTTTCCATCTCCTTGAGCTGGGCGTCGAGCTTATCGTATTCCGCTTTTTTCGCCGGGCTGAGCTTGGCGAGGAAGGCATCCTTTGCGCCTGCGCCGTTGCTCAATGCCTTTTTGATTTCCTGAATGAAACTTTCCGGTGTTTTTTCCTGACCAGCACCAAGTTGCCCAAGTCTCGTCGTGCCGTCGGAGTCGAGGATAATGTACGTCGGATAACCCGTAATGTCGTATTCTGTACTGAGCGCCTGATTGCGAGCCTTATATTTTTCCGGCACAAGGGTTTCATCATCGGGAAAATCGATGAACACCATCATCATATTTTCCGTAGCATATTTCGACCACTCGGCTTTGGTAAAGACGCGCTCTTCCATCAGTTTGCACCAGCCGCACCAGTCCGATCCGGTAAAGTTCAGAATAATCGGCAGTTTCTTTTCTGCGGCGACTTTTTTGGCCGCATCAAAATCCATCGTCCATTTCCCGGGTACCGCCCCATCAATATCCACATCAACGGCCAGCAGATTTGCAGTCATCATGATAAGGGCCGCTCCAACGGCATTCCATTTGCTGAGTTTCATTTTTATTACCTCCAGAATTATGGGTTTAATTGAAACGGTAGACCATTTGGGCACGGTAGCGTTCATTCTGAGCGTTTGCCACTCCTCTTTTTATGAAATCGCTCAATTCCGCCGCTTGGCCGGAAATTTCCCAACGCCATGCGGGTTGCGCACCCGGGCGGAATTCCGCTTGGCAACCTTTTCGCGCGTTTTGTGTTCTGAACGCCGAAAATCCGAACATTTTAATCGGCTTTATTCTGGTTTCTTGACCCGCATCAAGGTTTACTATGCTGAAGCATGCATACTGGGGTGCATCAGTTGAACACAAACTACAAACCAAGGAGATGAATCATGAATATGTTCTGTTACCAATGTGAGCAAACCAGCCAGCACACCGGCTGCACCTCATCCGGCGTATGCGGCAAAGATCCTGTAACCGCCACCCTGCAGGATCTGCTGATCCAGGTCTGCAAAAGAATATCCGAAAAGGCCCATGTGAAACGCCAAGCCGGCGAAACCACCCGCAAGGCCGATCTCTTCGTGATGGAGGGCCTCTTCACCACCGTCACCAACGTCAACTTCGACGCCAACGACATTGCCGGCATCATTTCCCGGGGAGTGGCCCTGCTGAAGGACCTTGGCGGCGAATGGACCTTGCCCGACGATCTCGACGGACTCGTTTCCCAAGGCGAAAAGATCGGCATTGAAAGCCGCCTGACCACCCTCGGTCCGGACGTCACCGGCCTTCAGGAACTGATCCTGTATGGGCTCAAGGGCATGGCCGCTTACGCCGACCACGCCTACGTCCTCGGCAAGGAGGATGATTCCGTCTTCGCCTTCTTTCACGAAGCGCTGGCCTTTCTGCTCCATCCGGACCCGACGGTTGATGAACTCGTTGCACTGGCGCTGAAAACCGGCGAAGTCAACCTGACCGTCATGGGTCTGCTCGATGCCGCCAATACCGGCACCTACGGCCATCCCGTCCCCACTCCCGTGCGCATCACGCCGGTCCGGGGCAAGGCGATCCTCGTTTCCGGCCACGACCTGAAGGATCTGGAGCTGCTCCTGAAGCAGACCGATGGCAAAGGCATCAACATCTACACCCACGGCGAAATGCTGCCCTGCCACGGCTACCCGGAGCTGAAGAAATACAAGCATCTTGTGGGCAACTATGGCGGAGCCTGGCAGGACCAGCGCAAGGAATTCGAAGCCTTCCCCGGGTCCATCCTGATGACCACCAACTGCATCCAGAAGCCGAAGGAAAACTATAAAGCCCGCATCTTCACCACCGGCCTCGTCCAGTGGCCCGACGTCCAGCACATCGGCGACGAAAAGAATTTTTCGCCGGTCATCGATGCCGCCCTCGAAGCGGAAGGCTTCAAGGAAACGGAAGCGGAAAAGACCATTCTCGTCGGCTTCGGCCACAACGCCGTTCTCGGCGTGGCCCCGCAGGTGATCGATGCCGTCAAGAGCGGCGCGCTCAGGCATTTCTTCCTGATCGGCGGATGCGACGGCGCCAAGCCGGGCCGCAACTACTACACCGACTTCGCCGAAGCCGTGCCCAACGACTGCGCGATCCTCACGCTGGCCTGCGGCAAGTTCCGCTTCAACAAGCTCGACTTCGGCGACATCGGCGGCATTCCGCGCCTGCTCGACGTCGGCCAATGCAACGATGCCTACTCCGCGATCCAGATTGCCGTGGCCCTCGCCGGCGCGTTCGGCTGCGGCGTCAACGATCTGCCGCTCTCGCTCGTGCTTTCCTGGTATGAGCAGAAGGCCATCTGCATTCTGCTCACCCTGCTCCATCTCGGGATCAAGAACATCAAGGTCGGTCCCAGCCTGCCGGCGTTCATCACCCCGGCCGTGCTGCAGGTGCTCGTCGACAACTTCAGCATTGCCCCGACCACCACGGTCGAGGCCGATCTGGCCGACTGCCTTGGAAAATAAGTGCCTGGAGTAATTTATTCGAGCAGGCGGTTCTTCCGCCTGCCCGCTCCATCCTGAACCGTCCGGGGTTACGTAGAGCAGTTTAATAACGCACATTTTGCAGTTCAAAAAACACCCTTTCCCTGAGGGAATAAAAATGCACATCCTGTTGCGTTGGGTTATCGAGAACTTCCTTTTCGGCAACAATGTGAGTTATTTAATATAAAAGCAGAGTTTGGCTGCGGCGCAGGTTGCGCTATATTGGGTCGCTTCTAACACAGGATAAATTATGCTGGACGAACTAAAGATCAGGATTGAGAACTTCCGACAACAGTTGGCGGAGATGGAGGGATATCTAGCAATCGCCCCTAAGCGTGCGGAGCTGGAACGGCTGGAAGCGGAGGCGGGGCAACCGGGATTCTGGAACGATCAAGCCATGGCGAAGGCCAATATTTCCTCCACCAAGGCGCTGAAGATGGTGCTGGATCCCTTTGATGTCATTGTGTCGGGTCTTAACGATGCGGAAGTGATGCTGGAACTGGCCGAAGCGGGCGAAGGCGAGGCGTTGGCGGAGTCCGCCGCTGAACTTGAAAAGGTGGAGCAGGGGTTCGCTGTGCTGGAAATGCAGGCGCTGCTGGGCGGCGAGTTCGACGGCTCGAACGCGTATTTAACGCTGCATGCCGGTGCGGGCGGCACAGAGAGCTGCGACTGGGCGGATATGCTCTATCGTATGTTTACCCGCTATGCCGAGCGCAAGGGATTCGATGTGCAGATTCTCGACTATCTGGCCGGCGACGAAGCGGGCATTAAGAGCGTGACGCTGCTGATTTCCGGAGCGAATGCCTATGGCCTGCTCAAGTCCGAGCGCGGGGTGCATCGGCTGGTGCGTATCAGCCCGTTTGACTCGCAGTCGCGCCGGCATACCTCGTTTGTGGCGGCGGATGTGACGCCGGAGATCGACGATGATATTGATGTGGATATTGTGGAGTCGGATCTGCGGATTGATACTTACCGCGCACAGGGAGCGGGCGGGCAGCATGTGAATACCACGGATTCCGCCGTGCGTATTGTCCACCTTCCGACCGGAACGGTGGTGCAGTGTCAAGCCGAGCGCTCGCAGCATAAGAACAAAGCCGCAGCGATGAAAATGCTCAAGGCGCGGCTCTATGAGCTGGAGCAGGACAAGAAGCGCCAAGCCGTGGATCAGCTCTATGGCGACAAAGGCGAGATTGCGTGGGGGCATCAGATTCGCTCCTATGTGATGCAGCCCTATACGATGGTGAAGGATCATCGGACCGATGAGCAGGTGGGTAATGTCCAGGGCGTGCTCGACGGCAACCTTGATCCGTTTATAGAAGCCTATCTGAAGAAAAACCGATCATGAATATTTTAGAACAAATCTGCGCGGACAAGCGCATCGAAATAGAAGCGCGCAAGCAGGAGCAGCCGCTCGCCGCGCTGGAGGCGTTGGTGGAGGGAACCGCAGCACAACCCGACTTTGTGCAGGCGCTCCGCAGTGCGCCGATGGGATTGATTGCTGAAGTGAAGCGGCGCTCGCCGTCGGCCGGCGCTATTCGTGAACCGTTTGACCCGATCGCGATTGCTCGGAGTTATGAAGCTAATGGTGCACAGGCGATCTCATGCCTGATGGACCATAAATATTTCGGCGGCGGTGCGGACGATTTTTCGGCGGTGCGCGGGACCGTTTCTCTGCCGATGCTTTACAAGGAATTTGTGGTCGATCCGTGGCAGATTGTTCATGCCAAGGTGATGGGGGCGTCGGCGGTGCTGTTGATTGCGGGGGTGTTGGCGGACTCCGATCTGATTTCATTCATGGAGCAGATCCGTTCGTTTGGGCTTTCCGCTCTAGTGGAAGTACATGATCGGGAAGAGATGAAACGCGCGATCGATTGCGGTGCCGACTGCATTGGAATCAACAACCGGAATCTGAAAACATTTGTCACTTCGCTGGAGACGACATTTGAGCTGGCAGTGATGGCTCCCGCTGCCGCAACTTTGGTCAGTGAGAGCGGAATTAAAACGCCCGGAGATGTTGTTTTTCTGAAAAAAATCGGTGTTCACGCGGTTCTGGTCGGCGAGAGTCTGCTGCGCGAATCGGATCCGGGCATTGCTGCAAAGCACTTAATGTCAGAGCTTTAGATTTGTTTTGATTGGGGTTTCCCGCGCTAAGGCATGGGTAAATAACCGGGGTAAAAAGCCCGCGTTCAGAAAGTTAAGTTGAGGTGATTAATATACTTGATCACGGGTCTGAAATTGATACTGTGTGCGAGTTATTATCTGTGCGTAGTATCGGTTGCGCCGCTCGGTGTGTGAAGGCAAGCTCCGGCAGGAGCGGGTGATGTGGGCCGATGGAAACACGATGATTATGAGGAGGGGCCTGAGTGCTCCGGATGGATCTGAATGATAGGGTGAGAGTTATTTGAACGCCGACCGCGGACCCTTAAGAACGCGCGGGGGAGTGGTGTTCGTATAGAGGGGAAGGAATATGAAAAAAACCTATATCTCGTCTCTGGTGATCGCAATGGTAGCTGGGAGTACGGCTGTTTTGGCGCAGAGTGGTACGTCGGTCGTTAACGCCGGCCCGGCTGCAGGCGGGGAGCAGATGCTGTCGACAGAGCAGATTTTCAGGATGGGTGTTGAGCTGTTCAATGCCGAGAAGTATGAAGATGCCAAAATGGCGTTTAAGGAGGTACTTGAGGGAGACCCGTACAATACAGCCGCGATGGATTACCTTTCGCGTATTTACGCCAAAGTCAATTCGATCGATAGGTTAAAACGTGACTTGACGCGTCTCGAACAAATGAGCGAGATTCAGGATAATTGGGCCTTGGACGATACCACCCGACTCACTAATCTGACGCCGGACGATACGGAAGAAATCGACACGGCTGCCGATGCCGCCAAGCAGAAAATGATTAAGCGCCTCGAAGAGACCATGATTGCCGCTGTCGAATTCAACGGGAACCTGAGTATTCAGGATGCGGTGATATATCTGACTGAAGTATGTCGTCGCGATGGCCAAAACGTCAACATGGTTGTGCTCGGTCTTCAGGGTTCGGATAGCATGGATGCGGGATATGAGGGCAACAATATTAGTTTGACCGTTGAGAACGTAAATCTCTACAAGGTTCTTGGCATTATCACAGAAATGGCGGATCTTCGGTTTGAAGTGGATGCAGACACTGTTTACATTATGCCCTATGACTATGAACGGCCGATTGATATGGAAGATGCAACCATTAAGGTCAGCAAGGAGGTCGGACTGAAACTGGCGGAATATGCCGCTCCTTCCGACGATGCTGAGGTGGATGAGGTTGACAACATTTTCGATCTGGGCGGGGGCGGCGGTTCGGTAGACCTTCCTTCCGGCCCGGTTGATCTGACCGATTATATTAAGAGCCTCAATATCAACTCTCCGCGGCACAGCGTGGCGACATATACGCCCGACAGCAGTGAAGTTACGGTCAGAAATACACCCGCCAATATCAAGAAGATCAAGAATCGCCTTAATGCGATCCAGCAACAGCTCTATTTTGAAGCAGAGCAGCAGGTTAAGATTGAAGCCAAATTTGTTGAGTTCAGCGAAGGGGCTCTTAAAGAAGTCGGTCTCGACTGGCTTGTCAGGGGAACCGGTTCTGTGGGAGGGTTTGAATTATCAGACAGCGCCAACCACGTCTTTGGACAGACATATGTTAATAAAACCACTCCGGGGGGAAAATCCTATGCTGGTACTAATCCTTATACCGAAGGTGTTTTCACTGGCGGTACCCGTACTTCTACCGATGCGATGGAAGCCGTAACTTCCGGGATTCTTTCCAGTATGGGGAATGGAGGCATTCTTCCTGCGATGATTTTTGATCGCGGTGATGTCGCGGCCAAATTGTCGATGCTCGAGCAGGAAGGTACTGCCGATGTTCTGTCTTGTCCTTCGGTAACCACCGTAAATGGAGAGCTGGCTACGATACGCGTGGTGGAAATCCATCGTTTTCCGCAGGATTACGATGTAGAAACCGGTCAGCGTACGGCTCCGATTGTGTCGCCGCAGGACTGGGAAGACTTTGACCTTGGTGTTGTTCTGAGTGTAACGCCCGAGATTAAAGAAAACGGGACCATAACCATGGAGCTGGAGCCGAAAATTGTTAAATTCAAAGGCTTTGACCAGTATGCTGTGGCCGTTAACTCATACGTTGCGGAGGGTGAAGGTGCCTCATCAGGGACCGGAGAGACCTTATATGCTCAGATGCCCTATTTCGAAATCCGTTCGGTTTCGACGAAGGTAACCGTTGCAGACAGCCACACCGTGGTTATGGGTGGTTTGATCGACGAGCGTACAGAAACCTATCGGGATCAGGTTCCGATTCTCGGCGACATTCCTTACTTTGGTAAGTTGTTCCGCCATGAAGGAGCCCGCACGGAAAAGAAAAACCTGGTCATCTATATTAAGCCGACCCAGGTTGACGTTCGTGGTTTGACCTTGGCAGAGAGCGAACGGGCCCTCCAGGCTAGTAGATAATTCCCGCCATTCATTCAGAGAAGACCCGCTCCGATTTATTCGAGCGGGTTTTTTTATGGAAAATGGGTAGCCCTTTGTAAAATAATCCTATATTGGTACTATATGAAATTCATTGCATTTGATTTGGAAACGACGGGAATTCGTCCTTCCGCAGATAGGATTGTGGAGATCGGTGCGGTAAAGTTTGAAGGGTCGTGTCCGTTGGAAGGATATGGAACCTTGGTAAATCCAAGGTGTCCGATTCCGGTAGAGGCCTCTGCAGTGAATGGAATTACCGATGAGATGGTCTGCGGGAAACCATTGATAGGTGACGTGCTTTCGGATTTTGCGGATTTTTGCGGAGACCTTCCTTTGGTGGCACATAATGCGCCGTTTGATTATAAATTTCTGCTTTGTGACATTGAATGTCGGCGGTCGGTTAAAGTGTACCACCCCTGGTCGATTCAAAGTGTACCACCTTGAGGAGTAAAAATGCTCTAATTTTCAGCTT
>JAFGWS010000048.1 GCA_016937035.1 Pontiellaceae bacterium | reverse complement strand
TTCGAAAACCGGTTCAATTTCGTTATCGGTGATGCGCTGCATTCTGGCCTGAATACGCATGACGTCCGCGGCTGGGCTGATCTTTACGCGGAGGTCGGTCTGCTCCTCCAGATTACCAAACACACAAAAGACATTGTTCGACGCCACCTCAACCTTCAGCGCATCCAGATCGACCGGACCGCCGTTTCCTGAAAACACCTGCGGTCGCATCACAACCCACCACGTTCCTGGATCAACGTCTTTATAACAAATGCCGTTCGTTGAAAACTCCTCGCTCCCGATATGCTCGGCGGCACTCGTTCCATCTTCAGCCAACAGCCAAGCACTATAACGATAGGCATCGTCAACCAGAATAGAAACATCGACTCCATACGCCACGGACACGGTCAGCAGAACCAATGAACAAAACATACACCGAAATAATTTCACAACCGCACCTCCGGCAAAAAAGATACAAAACCTATACCAACCAGAGAATCACTTTTCCAAAATTTCTTTCAGCACCTCGTCCTGTCGTTTTCCGGCGCAGTCAATCACGCAGTCGGCATATTGGAGATAGAGCGGACGGCGCTCGGCATAGAGGTCGTCGAGCGTCATACCGGGACGGATGACGACGCCGCGCTGTGAGGTATCGCCGATGCGTTGTTTTATTTCAACAAGCGGAACATCCAGAAAAACAGTCTGCGCCATGGAACGCAAATGCACCATCGCTTCGGGGTAATAGACCACGCTGCCGCCGGTGGCGATTACGCAGTTATCGCAGACTAACGAACGAGCGGTGTCGGCTTCGAGCATTCGATAGGCCTCCATGCCGTGCGTATCCTGATAAGCCTGCATACTGGTGCCGACACGCGCCTGAACGAGCAGGTCGGTGTCAATAAAGCCCATGGAGCGCCACTTGGCCAACTGCACACCGACGGTGCTCTTCCCACTGGCCGGCATCCCGATCAGAATAATGTTTGATTTATCGCTCATGATCACCAACCACAAGATGCTTAATCATTCTGTTTCCCTTTCGGCCCGGCAACCTTCGTTCAGTATGCCCTTTACACCCCACTCCGTTTTTTGCATATCTCGTCGGCACAATCAGCTGAGCACCGCTGATCTAACAATCTTGCGTGATAGTATAACCGACACATTTTGAATGACGACCAAAACCTCAAAGGAATGAATATGGAACAGCCCGACAATCCGGACTCTTTATGCGACCTCAGCGAACGAACTTCTCCCGAAGAGCTCCAACACGAAATCCGCTATTTTGTCGACCATCCTGAACCGTTTTCAATTCTCGATGCACTACCGGATGCGATAGTGATTCTGGACCAACACCGACAGATCACCTATGCCAACCGAACGCTCTTGAATATTTATCCGGAACTGACGCCGGAAGAAATTTATGGGCTGCGGCTCGGCGAACTCATTAACTGCATACACAGAAATGATATCCCAAGCGGTTGCGGAACCAGCAGACGCTGCACGTTGTGCGGTGCAAATCGAGCCATTTTGGCGGGCCTACAAGGGGCGCAGGCCGAAGAGCAATGCCGGGCTAATGTTGAGAACCCGATTCATGCGCTGGATCTGCTGATCTATTGCACGCCGCTTTCCTTCATGAACAAACCGTTTACGATGGTTTTAATAAAGGACATTTCCGGCGAGAAAAGGCGAAAGGCGCTGGAGCAGACCTTCTTTCACGACATCCTGAACACCGCCGCCGGACTCCACGGCTATGCAGAGCTACTCATCGACAGTTCCTGTTCCGAACTTGAAGAACTCCGTTTCCGCGAAATATTCCCGCACCTTACTAAACAGCTGGTGGACGAAATTGAAGCTCAGCGCCTTATCCTACAGGCGGAGAATAAACAGATTGTGCTGCACCTTGAATCGTTTTCGCCGAAAAAACTGCTCAACGAAATTGCCGAACTTTATTTCCTTTTTCAGGCTGTTGACCGACGCAATATTGCCGTTTATGTCGATGAAGCTCTCGACAACATTCTCTCTGATCACACGCTGCTTGCCCGCATTATCGGCAACATGACCAAGAATGCACTCGAAGCAACCCAAGAGAGCGACACCGTTACATTACGTGCAGAAAAACTCCCCGAGGGCACTGAGTTTTCCGTCCACAATCCGGGCGCTATGCCGGAAGAAGTTCAGCTTCAGGTTTTTGATCGCTCCTTTTCAACCAAAGGCCCAAACCGCGGACTGGGAACCTACAGCATCCGGCTTTTCGGAGAAGAATATCTGGGAGGGAAAGTCAGCTTTCATTCCGACGAGGCAAGCGGAACCACCTTTAAAATTTTTCTGCCCGACGATCAATCGACCAAGGATTGACGGATGTTGTGCCCCAGGTGGCAGGTAATTTCGTACGGGATCGTATCCGCCAGCCGCGCCAGATTTTCCACACTGTTCGGTGCCAGCGGATCGGCCGAAATGATTTCGACCCTATCCCCCACATGCACCTCGGGAATATCGGTCACATCGACGGTCATTTGGTCCATCGACACGCGTCCACACACCGGAGCCGCAGCGCCGTTAATGCGCACCACCGCCTTGCCCGAAAGCGCGCGAAAATACCCATCGCCATACCCAATCGGCACCACCGCCACCCGGCTGTCGCGTTTAAAACAGTGCGTCAGCCCGTATCCGCAACAACTGCCTTTCGGCAGATGCTTGACGGCAATCAACTTGGCAAAGACCGACATACAGGGCCGCAGCTGTGTTGACCGAATCAGGTTGCCGGACGGATGGCATCCATAGACCGAAATCCCGGGGCGCACCATATCAAAGTGGCTTTCCGGAAAATCGATCATCGCTGCGGAGCCCGCCGCGTGCAGGGTCAGCCCTTCGCAACCATCCACCACCGAATGAAACTGTGCAAGCTGCTCCGCAACGGAAGAACGGTCGGCTTCATCTGCGGAAGCAAAATGGGTATAGATTCCGGTCAGCTCCACTTCGGGAACGGCGCGAATCGATTTGATCATATCCGGGGCCTGACCAGAGGGAACCCCAAGGCGTCCCATACCGGTATCGACCTTCAAATGCACCAGCGCCCTGCGCCCCACCCGCTTGGCCGCCGACTGAATACAGCCCAGTGCACTCATCGACATCACGGTATGCGTTATGTTCCGGCGCACCAGCTCGTCCTGCACCTCATAATCATCAAAATAAGCCGACAAGAAACAGAGAACAAAGCCCTCCCAACCCATCTCGCGAAGGCGCAGCGCCGCTAACGGCGAGGCTACCGCAAAGCCGTCAACATGCTCCGCCAGTACGGGATAAATAATATTCAGGCCGTGCCCATAACAGTCGTCCTTCACCACCGGGCAGAGTTTAACGCCGGGAGCAAGCAGGCCGCGCAGTACCGAAATATTGTGCCGCAAAGCCGAGGCTGAAATCGTAGCTGTGAGATAATTTTTCATCGTGCATCAAAAAAAGAGCTCCCGGAAACTGGAAGCTCTCATTTGTACCTATCCGCTGAACGGAAGGAAAGCCTAAGCGTTTGGCATCTGCGTATTGTGCTGTGCTTCAAACCCGGAAATATCGGCTTCATACTGCAGCGACTCGTCAATATCATCCATGCCCAACAGCAGTTTTTCCTTTACCGCAGGTTCTACATCAAAACGGAACACCACATTGCCGTCCGCCGGATGAAAGACAATCTGCTGTTCCTCAAGATCCACGGTCGCCTCCAAAGGCTGATCGGCAGCAGACAGGGCAAAAATCTGATCGACTTCATCGCTGTTCAGCTGAATCGTCAGCAGCCCGTTTTTTGCGCAGTTATTACGAAAAATATCGGCAAACGCAGGAATATCCCCCTCGGATGGAGCGACCACAACCTTGAACCCCTGCTGAACGACCGCCCATACCGCATGTTCACGACTCGAACCGCAGCCAAAATTATTGCGGCCCACCAACACCGACGCTCCCTGCGTCTTGGGCTGGTTCAGGATAAAGTCCGCGTTTTCAGAACCATCGTCGTTATAACGCCAGTCAGAAAAAAGCGCAGGACCGAACCCCGTCCGCTTGATCGACTTCAGATGTTCCTTAGGAATCAGCGCATCTGTATCAATGTTTGCGCGATCCACCGCACAAACCACTCCTGTAAACTTCTTAAATGCTTCCACTTTTAAAACTCCTATTTTTAAACCACTAATCTCCACTAATTGTCACTAATTCAATCCAAGAAAATCAGTGTCGATTAGTGTGGATCAGTGGTTAGGCTTCCAACTCGCGTATATCAACGAAATGACCGTGAATCGCCGCCGCTGCAGCCATGGCCGGACTCACCAGATGAGTCCGTCCGCCGCGGCCCTGACGGCCCTCAAAGTTTCGATTCGAGGTTGAAGCACAACGCTCCTTCATCGCCAACTTATCCGGATTCATCGCCAGACACATACTGCATCCTGCATACCGCCACTCCGCACCGGCTTCAAAGAAGATACGGTCCAGACGCTCGGCCTCTGCCTGATAGCGAACCTTTTCAGAACCTGGAACCACCAGAACGCGCACACCGTCGGCAACCTTCTTTCCTTCCATCACCTTGGCAGCCGCACGAAGGTCTTCAATACGCCCGTTTGTACAGCTGCCAATGAACACGGCATCGATTTTAATATCGGTCATCTTCATGCCCGGCTCAAGGCCCATATAGTCGAGTGCGGCGCGCACATCTTCCGCGCTGTATTCCGGCACGGCATCCAGCTCCGGAACCCGTTGATTAACACCGGTCACCATGCCCGGACTTGTCCCCCAGGTCACCTGCGGCTCAATCTGCTCCACGTCAATCACCAGCGTTTTATCAAACACCGCATCTTCATCGGAGTAGAGCGTCTTCCAGTATTCGATCGACTCCTCAAGCGCTTGGTCTTTCGGTGCAAACGGACGATCCTCCGCCAGTACATAATCAATGGTCGTTTGGTCCGGAGCAATCAACCCCGAGCGGGCACCCGCTTCGATGGCCATATTACACATCGTCAAACGACCTTCCATCGAGAGCGACTCAATCGCTTCACCGCAGAATTCAAACGCGCAGCCTGTTCCGCCGGCGGTTCCAATCTTACCGATCAAATCGAGCACCAAATCCTTTGCGGTCACGCCGAGCGGAATCTGCCCCTTAAACTCAATCTTATACTGATTCGGCTTCTTCTGGCGCAGCGTCTGCGTGGCGAGCACATGCTCCACCTCAGAGGTTCCGATGCCGAATGCAAGGGCGCCGAACGCACCGTGCGTGGCCGTATGAGAGTCGCCGCAGACCACCGTCGTACCCGGCAGCGTAATGCCCTGCTCCGGGCCGATAATGTGCACGACGCCCTGTTTATCCGACTCCATGCCGTAAAACGTAATGCCTTGCTCCAAGCAGTTCGACCGTAGCGCATCCACCTGCGCCTTAGCCACCGGATCAATAATTTCCGTTCGGCTGTCGGTCGGCACATTATGGTCCGTGGTAGCGAACGTCAGCTCCGGGTGGCGTACCTTTCGGTTCTGTAAACGCAAACCCTCAAAAGCCTGAGGGCTCGTTACTTCATGAACAAGATGCCGGTCGATATAAAGAAGAACTTCACCGCCGGGAAGCTCCTTGACCACATGCTTTTCCCATATCTTATCAAACAGTGTTTTTCCCATATTTGTTACCTATTGTTTTAAAACCGGGCGATTATAGAAGCACCCCAACGCCGATCAAGACATTCTGAACGCTTTCTCAGAAAACCCCCATCTTTCCCTTGGTTCTCCGCATCGCAGAATTCCGAATCAACACAAGCGGATGTACGATTTTTTAGGAAAATGTGCGGACGTTTTTCCCTTACGGGGAGCCGCTTGGCCTGAAAATTCCCGCCGCCATACGGGTTGCGCGTCCAAGCACGAAATCATTCTAGCCATTCGGGACACAAGCTATCTGATCTACACCCGCCACCATCAATAACTCGATCGTCGTCAGAGCCGACGACGGAACCGTCACCGTCTGGGGCGCAGAGGCGTCCGAGGAAGATTTCGAAGAGGAGTAGTATTCTATTGATACTCCAGCACAGTAGACTTAAGTCGATCAGCGTGCCGGTATAAACAATCAACAGATTCTATTGGCACGCGCTCTTCATTCTTCTCTGTAAAGAGACCTACGTATTTTTGTGACCCATTGAAGTGAAGGCGGCAAATTGGTTTTCTGTTGTTATCATCCAATAAAATGCCGCAATAGCTCTTGGTGTCCCTCATCGTTATGCGGGAAACATCAATGGAATCCCTGAGAATCGACTTGACTGCATGATAGCCCTCAATTTCCTCCTCAGTTGTAACTATCCCGTTATCCTTCTGTGATTGCTCTTGTTCGTCCAAGGCCGATTCATCATCCACTTCACGATCTGCAGACAGAGCCGATGTGAGGCGTTCATTGATTTTTTCGTTTATAAACTGACGCCTTGCCTCTTTAACTATTTTGGTGAACTGATCCATTACACTTTTCGTTAATCTACCATCAAAAACTTGAGCCGCGAAAAAGCGAACGAATGCTTCGGTGGGGGTTTGTAGTTCATCTTCCAGTATTTTCTTTACTGCTCCAGCGTACTTTAGCGTGCTGGCCGTTGTTAGAATGTCATCGAGTGAGAATGATGATTTGGTAAATTTCTTTAATTCAGCGATTTGATGGTCCTGAAAATTTAGGATGTTGAATTTAAAGAATGGCTTCGAATCCATTTTGTTCTGCTCATCAATGTCTGAGTAAAACTCGTACTCAATTCCGTTGGTAAGAATTGCAAATCTTGCTTCAACAACTGAGAAATAGCGATAAAGCTGGGTAGCATGATCTTGGTGTAAGTTAGCGCCCGACCATTTGCACTCAATCAGAATGATGATTTTATCATCCTTTCTTATGGCATAATCAACCTTTTCTCCTTTTTTGGTTCCGATGTCTGCGGTGAATTCAGGAATCACTTCGGTTGGGTTGAATACATCGTATCCGAGAGCACTGATGAAGGGCATAATAAAGGCGTTTTTGGTAGCTTCCTCCGTTTGGATGTATTCCATTTGTTTTGGGATACGAGCTGCTAAATCCTTAATCTTATCTATCAGGTCCATTATCTGCTCCTTGTTTAAGGTTGGATGTGTTTTGGGAAACCAAGTGCATAAACACACAGCTTCGTTAAATACTGACCGAAATGCCGGAAAACAAGAATAAATGGGTATCTTCCGCAGGAAATAGAGTTTTGACGGCAGATTCTTCGAAATTACTTTCACTTCGAACGATGATAGCATTGTCTGCGTGATAGACGATGTGTCGACCCGGTGCACCAGATGAGGGCATCGGGCCTACATGGAGGGATTTCTATTTGATCCATTCTTTGGTCAGCAAACGGCAGATCGATTCTGTGCGGATTGTAAGGCTGCACCGCACTTTTCTCGGCTGCTCATCTGGAGCGGAAAAGGGGCCCCATTTTATCCAGCGCAGACGAAAGCTTGCATCTTTCCGGCGCAGCCACCGGCTCCGGGGTTGGACTAAACCTGCATAACGGAGCAGTGATGCTCCGTCTACGTCGATGAGACTATAGATCAAATATTCTGAAAGGATGGTATCCCTGATTTTACTGATCAGGGAAATGCGAATTTCTAAACTCGAATTCCGAAACAAATGCTGAATTTGAATGTGGCTCAATACCCCAAATGGGCGACACGAAGCCGTTTTCGAGTTTGAGTTTTTTGTCGATTTTTTCGGGTTTCGGAATTCGGGCTTAGGGGTTTCTCAATCGGCAAGCTATATGATAAGGGTTGACGATCGATGCCCTGTAGATACACTTCTTGGAATCATCCGAATCGTGTGCAATACCGGGTTGCTTGAGTCTGCCCTTTAAACTCAAGTGCTCCGGGTTGATTGAATGAGAATGACCGTTTCGGGTGTGGGTAATGACCTTGTTTGCGGGAACTTGGTGAGGAAATATAAAACCAGCTCGCGGCCTTGGGTAGGAAAATGAATAATTCAGGAGATAATAAATGAACAGAAGGTTTATGCTTGTTCCGTTGGCTGCGTTGGTGATGTGCGGCGGTTGTTTTGCTCAGGAAGCTGCCAAGCCGGCAGAGAAACCCGTGTCGGTTGTTGCAGCCGCTGAAAAGAATGCAGTAACGATTGATCCAGCCCGCAAGCTGAAGAATAAGCCGGTTCCGAGTGCCGGTGTGGGTAAAGAGCTGGGCGATTTCAAGAGCGGAAAACATACGATGACGAGCGCGGGACTGGAGCGCGAATATATCATCGATATTCCCGAAGACTACGATAAGGACAAGCCCTGCCGTCTGATTTTCACGATGCATATGATGGGCGGAAGTATGCAGACCATGGTCGATAACAACTTCTACGGCCTCAAGCCCTATGCAGAAAAGAATGATATTCCGGTGATTTTTGTGGCGCCTCAGGGATATACCGACAATTCACCATGGCGCGGTCGCGATGATAAGGACCACATCTTTTTTGCCGACATGCTCAAGCTGTTCAAGGAAAAGCTGGCGGTGGATGAGTCGCGCATTTTCTGCTGCGGGTTCAGCTTTGGTGCGATGGTGACGTATTCGCTTTCGCTGGAATTTCAGGATGATCTTCGTGCGGTTGCCTGTTATGCCCCGGCCAACTGGAATATTTATCTTCCGGAAAACAAGCACAAGCCGCTGGCCTATTTCAGCACGACCGGCACGGAAGACGGACTTTGTAAATTCGTCAATTCGGACGAGCGTAAGCAGGGCGGAAAATATTGTGTATTGACGCATATTGAAGATAACGGACTGAAGGAACTGCCCGAGCTCCCCCTTGCAACCACTCCTACACACGTTACCACCGAGTTTGAAGGGCTTCCGGAAGAGTATCCGGTCATGTTCGGCTCCTTTGTGGGCGGGCACACGGACACCGTCAAAGACCCCGACTCTGACGTGAACTGGATTGCCAAGGAAACGTGGGACTTCTTCATGCGATTTTAATCGATGGCCATTTGCGCTTAATTGGGTGTGCACTTTGTTTAGATAGTGCAAGCCGGGTTAAACAACGAATTCAGGTGAGCTGTGCAGTAATTGCACAGCTTATTTTTTGGGGGTTCTCCCCAGGAAGTGCATGAAGCCGGCACGGCGTTCAGGCTGTACTGGGTTATTTTTCGTAGTCGGAAACCAAACAAAGCACCCTTCAGGGATGTCCCACCTGATCAAATAGATTGAGTACCACTTGATTCTGACGAGTGAATATGTTTTCATCTTTACAAAGGAGTATTTGATGGACCGCACCCGCTACGGCGATGGAATGCAAAAGGGGGTCGATTATGGGATCTGTGAAGAAGAATAATGAATCAGGAGAGCCGGCTTCATCTCTTTGATTTTCTTCGGCCTTAAAGTGGTTTTTCAATATGGAACTTTTCTTGGAGATCAAATGAAACGATCCAATTTAATTGTCGGCCTGCTGAGCGTACTCATCCTGTTTATGGTCGTTGCAGTGTTTAAAGCGGCCTGCAATGTCCTGATTCCTTTGATCATTGCTTGGCTTCTTATGAATATCTGCGGTCCGTTCGTCAATGATCTGGCACATCGGAAGGTTCCGCTTGCCAAGGCTGTGTTGGTATGCGGGCTGGCCTTGGGCGCAACGTTGGCGCATGGAACACCGATTTTACAGGACGATGCATTGGCCCGGGCCCGCGAATGGATGACCGGCCATCCGATCATGTCGGACGCGGCGGAGCGCCCCGTCCAATCCGTCGAAACCCTGACGAGTTCCGAGGGATTTTCCATTTATGTCGCGGGATTCTGGCCGCAGGGTTATGTGGTGCTGAATTCTGATGATCGCCTGCCGCTGGTGGTATCGTTCAGCGCCGACACCCTTCTCGATCTTTCTGACGACCCACAGAACACCTTCCGTAAAATGCTCCAGCTCTATGTAGACGACTTGGCGGCAAGGCTGGCGAAGGCGACGGAAGAACCAACAGCAACCGTCTCGCAAGCAACCATTCTGGCGGAGACAGAGCAATATGGTCCCTTTCTCAACTCCAAGTGGAACCAGACCAAACCCTACAATCTATTCTGCCCCAGCGATCCGATGGGCAACTCCTATTACGGCTACCGGACCCCGAGCGGATGCGTTCCCACGGCCTTTGCGCAAATCACGCACTTCTACCAGTGGCCCCCTTCTGGAAAGGGATCGTTTTCATACACCGATGCCGGCGGACAGATTACCGGCAACCACAGCGCGGATTTTTCCGACCCCTACGACTGGACCTCCATGCAAGATCAATACTTTGAATACAAGACGAATCCGCCTGCGGCGGAAATCGCCGTTTCCGAACTGGTATATGAACTGGGCGTTGCAGCGGAAACCGATTACGAGAGCGATGGCAGCGGCGCCATCGTCTCCGTCTTGGGAGATCGTCTGAGCACATTCTTCTATTACGACTTTGAATACTCCGGACAACTCCCGTTCATGGACTCGCAGCTGCAAGCAGGGTATCCGTGCGTGGCGTCCATATCCAGCCATGCCATCGCGGTGGATGGGCTGCTGTCTGACAACGGGACGAAGACCTACCACATCAACTATGGATGGGGCGGAATGAACGACGGTTGGTACAACGCCAGCTCGATCAGCAGCGGACGGGGAATCGCCTTGTCGCGTCCGGGTCTGGTGGCGGTGCCCGTCACAAATTCGCTGAGAGCGGTAGAGGGCCATCCCTTCATGCTGGAATGGATCGCCCCCACGCGGCGCACCAACGAAATCGCCCGGCTGGAAATCAAGCGACTGACCCAAAAGTCCGACAACTGGTTTGT
This sequence comes from Pontiellaceae bacterium, assembly GCA_016937035.1. Next base: position 7,744 of record JAFGWS010000048.1, on the reverse strand, counting down.
TTGGGAGCCGTTCGCTGAAGACATGGAGCCGACGGTGCGTCCGAAACACGAGGTGGAAAACAACGCCCCGGATGGCCAGACGGTCTTCCTTTCGTACATCACCGCCCCCGTCGCAGGGACCTACACCCTGGGAACGTCGCTCGTGGATACCAGTGGACAAAGCAGAAACATGGACGTTTCCCCCACGTTCACCTTGACGGTTATCGCCGATTCCATGGCGGATACGGATGGCGACGGCATGCCGGATAGCTGGGAAATTTTGCATGGATTGAATGTTGGAACCAACGACGGCGCGTTGGACCCGGACCAGGACGGCTTCAGCAACTATGCCGAATATGTCTCCGGGACCGATCCGGACAACATCGGGAGTCGCTGGCGGATTGAATTGGATTCCGACGGATTGCCGGTCTTCCCTGCTGCGGAAAACCGCCTCTATACGATCCTGTATTCAACAAACCTCTTGAACGCCTCGTGGGTACCGTTGGCCACCGGAATCATCGGAATCAACGAGCCGCTATCCATCTACGACTACGACGACCCCATGAGCCAAACCTCCCGCTTTTACCGTGTCCAGGTAACGATGCCGGAATAGTCGCGATTCACCGAGCCCCGGTTCCAGAAAACGGGCCACCCAAGAGATCCCCGTCCGTCGAAGACAAAATTTCCCAAGAAATAGCGAAGCGATTCAACACCGCGAAGCATAATTTCCGAAGGAAATAGGCCGAAGACTGGTTTAAATACCCTCCAGCAGCCGTTTTTATGCAGCTTCCCCGATAGTGCAATCGGGTTGAGCAACGAATTGAGGTGAACTGTGCAGAAATTGAACAGCTCATTTTTTTGTGGAAGTTGTTGAAGGAAATGCATGGAGCCGGCACGGTGTGCAGGCTGTACTTGGAGTAGCCTCGCCGCTATGCGGTGGCGTTTGGAGAACCTGATTGGGGTGCATGAGCCGGCATGTAACACAGGCGGTACTGAGGTGGTATACAAAAAGGGATTACAGACCAGCGTCTGCAATCCCTTTATCAATGGTTTCGACTGAGTCGACAGTACGAAACGATCGTCGCTGTTAGTTCGCAGAGAACACAACGCGATAGGTTTTAACTACGCCCAGGTAGTCAAAATTAACGAGCGCTGTTCCGGTTTTGGAATCGGCCTGCGTGATCTCGACCTTTACGCTGCTGTTATCCGACGATGCCGTAACCTGCGGAATACCCGATGTGCCGGAAGGAACGGGGTACTTGGCTTCGTAAAGCGTATAATCGGCAATGCCGTTGGCACTGGTGAACCGTACCGGTATTTCAGGCAGTTCAATAGATGTTCCGTCCACAGCAATGGTAACTGTCGGCGGAACCGGACGAACGAGCTCCTTCTTCTTGGAGCTGAAGCCCAGACCAACGAAGTCGCAGAGACCCGCAGATTGAGGGCCTTCGGCGACCAGATAGATGGCGTGTTTGCCGTCGAGCTTGTCAACCATGGAGGCGACATCGAGGGTGAACTTAGTAATTTCCTGAGCGGAGTTGGCCGGAATATTGATTTCACCGATCTTCGTGCCGTTCCAGGTGTCGTTATCCCAAGGTCCATCCATCCAGACGTTAATTTTGAATGCTTCCGCCGTTTTCGGAGTAAGGAACAGGTTAAACGCGGTGTTGTTGCCGGGCTTAGTTCCGTCAAAGGGCTTGAGGCCTTTCTGGGCCTTATCCAGTCCACCAAAGCCGAAATATTTGAAGCCCACGATATTATCATTCTTTACGTTGGTAAGGAGCATGCTGTTATCCCAGATGTCCCACGAATCCTGCATAATGCCTGGATCGGAAAGATAACAGGCGTATCCGGCGGAATAATATTTGTAGGGGTCGAGTCCGAAAATGTGGAACCCTTCTGAGGTGACTTCGGCGCCGGTATATTCGTGTCCGTCGGACGCTTTTGCGGTCCAGGTATTATCTTCCGAGTAGGGGTCGTATGCTTTGATGACTACTTTGCCGCCGTCGGCAACTGACTTCTCATCCCATTCAACTTTAACGGGAGCCACCATCGGCTGGCGTGCGTATCCGAAGCCTCTGGGCGGTCTGTGGTAGAAGACATAATACTGGCCGTTGATCTCCTGGATGCTGCCGTGCGTGTTATGTCCGGAATTGCGGCCCTCCAGCCGAGTTCCATCGCGGTTGGGTACCACTCCACGGGAATCAACGAGAACGCCGCCGCTTTTCCACGGACCGAGCGGAGAATCGCCGTAGGCATAGCGCAGGGTCGAGTTGGAGCGACCAATGCCGTAATCAGGGCCGGAGTATCCGCTGTAAACCCAAATATATTTGTTGCCGATTTTTCGTATAGACGCCGCTTCAAAGAAGGCAAATGCGTCAGCACTTTCGCCCGGGAAAAAGTTGGTCTGGAAGCGATTGATCGCCTGCGTTCCGGGTTTAAGCGAATACATGGTCTTCTGATCCAGTTCGCCGGCGGACGAGGTCTGGAATCCCCAGTATCCGAAAACTCTGTAGCCGATATCAAAATCGGGGTCGTTCGGGTCAGTGACGTAATCAATCAGAACGCCGGGGTCGAATCCCATGGTGCTGCCACGCAGGGTTCCTCTGCCATCTTCGGTCAGGTTGACCGGGATGAAGGGGCCGTCCGGACGCGTGCCCTTAGCGACCATCGCTTCTCTGCCTGGACCGCGGCTGTGCGGATAGAGATAATATTCTCTGGTGCCGTCTTTTTTATTCACTTCAACCAAGTCAGGAGCATACATCGTGTCCCACTGTCCGCCTATTTCATAGGTGAAAATCGGGCCTTCATCGCGCCAGGCGGTCAAATCTTCAACCGGAGCCGACCAAGCCCGGATATCCGGTCCACAATACGCACGGAAGGTCACATCGTGCGATCCGATGATGTACGCACGGTATTTCCCCGGATTATCGGGATCTTCAAAGACGCGGGGCTCCCCATCCGGCAGATGTTCCCATAACGGAAGGTATGGATTTCCCTGTCCATACAGAGCGCTGATTGCAGCATTCCCAGTCTGGTTTTCGGCCGTTGTTGACGAGCAACTGCAAGCCAGCAGCAGCGATGCAGTGAATGCCGCTGCGTGATATTTCCCTGAGGAAAACAAGATACTTTTCATGGTTAATCTCTATGTTGTTTTTCGGTTTTTTATCTGCCCGAACAACTGTTTCTGCGGCAGCCTTTTACATGTAAAAAATTAAACACCGTTGGTGGTCTGGTGCGGGTTTTTGCTGTTCGATGGATATCAATCAGCAATCAGCCCCCCTGCTGAATTCCCAATGATCCCATGCACCCCGGTTTTGTTTAATTCTTACATCTCTACCTAGACACGTATAACAGGCTCCCAAAGCAGCGTCAATCCCTACGATCATTTTCATAAAAATCCCCAGATTCATTCGATTCTCCGCATTTAATATACCGGGCACTTTCGTGCTGCCAATCGCATACCGTGGGATCGCCCACAAAAAAGGGTTATCACTTTTTCCGATGGTGCAATATCCAGCCGTGCTACATGCGGACTCTTACCGCTCGTTGATCAAGGTCTGTCTTGCGCGGCGGAGGGATCGTCTTCCACCACGACCGCGGTGCCGTAGACCAATAGTTTCCTTGACCCGTTTTCCGCCGATATATTCACTTGTGGTTATGATCATCTTTCAATCCCCCTGTACTTGTCGTTTTTGTAGCTTCGAACCCTGTTGAAAACAACCGTCGCCAACGCTGTCAGGAATCCAATCGCCATGGCGGCAACGGCTATTTTGGGAATAGGCGCGTTCTCGTCATCCAGCAGGACGGTATACACTCCATAGCCCATCAACAGGGTGTAGCCGCCGATCGCCATGAAGACTCCTGCGCGACCGGCGAATCGGCTGTAGGGCCTCTTCCAGAGCTGGTCCAGTTCCGTATCGGTGGGTTCCCGGAAGGGAGGAAGCTTGAGCTTTCCGGTATGCTCTATCATTTCGTCGAACTCCTTTCTACAAAGAAGTTTTCCGGAATTGTGTTAGTCCAAACGACCGGAGAGCGGGTGGTGCCGTTCTCGGGGCATCCGAAAAGCGACGCTGTCCCTCAAAAACCCGCCGTTCTCCCTTCCTCTTTCCATCGGTTGCAGATAGCATGCATTTGTCTTTTCAGGTATAAAGAATGGGTCTTCCGCCAAATTGGAGGGGAACATAGTCCCTTCAATCGATCGCTGCGCTCCTACTGAGCTTGGCGTTAAACCTACAAATCGGCCATTTAAATGAGAAAAAAACTACTGAAAAACTCAGCACTAATCGGTTTCTTCTTGATCTTGGGCACCATTGTTTTCAGCTTTTTATTTGGAAAACTATTCCCCTATTCCCCGATTATCATTGGATTTTCAAAAAATGAATTAACAAATACCGTTGTATATATTCAAAAAGGTGCCCAATGCCCTTATCTCAATAAAATCGATTCTTTAATTCCTTATGTTGAAAATTTTCATAAATGGACTTTTTTGAAAAAGCCGAGAATATTCATTTTTAAAGATAAAGCCGCCTATGATCAGCGCTCGATATCGAAGGCCCGATTCTGTGCTTTTTATAATGGCGATTTAATCATTTCTCCGTGGGCATTAAAGGAAGCTGAAAATGGAGAAATCTCTCTGGAGATTTATCTTACACATGAATTGTCCCATTGTTTGCTTTATCAGCACTCAAGTATTTTTCGAGCGTTCCGTTTCCCGGAATGGCTGCTTGAAGGCACTGCTGTTTATAGTGCAAACCAAATGGGAACATCATGGTATCCTTCAAAACAGGATACCCATCAGTATATTCGAGAAGGCAGTTTTATGCCTCCTGAATATTTTAAGACCAAGAAGGAAGGCAAGATCGACCTTGATGTGGAATACAGAATCCCCTTCATGTATTCCGAATTTGCATGCATCGTTGATTACCTTATAGAGAAGTATGGAAAAGAAAAATATCTGTTATATATCAAGGAATTAACAATCAACAGCAATCATGACAGCGTTTTTGAGAAGTTGTACGGCATTGAGTTTGGTAAATTCATCCAAGATTTCAAAGCGTCAATATAAAACTGGGACAGCAATTCACCGCACGTGATTTTTAATTCGCTGCGTTTTGAGTGATTTTTTCGTTAGGCAATAAAGCAACCGCAAGGAGATACTTCACTATGGACATTCCACGGATCTTCAGTATTACCGAGAGTGCTCATCGCATTCACAACCCGTTCACCACTGAAAAACTCGCTGCTCTCGGCGAGGCATTGCGTCTGGAACCGGGCACTCGTGTCCTCGATCTCGGCAGCGGTTCGGGCGAGATGCTGTGCACCTGGGCACGCGATTACGGAATTACCGGCACGGGCATCGACTTGAGCCCATTGTTCACCGATCAAGCAAAGCGCCGCGCTGAAGAACTCGGTGTTGCCGGCCAGATCGAGTTTATCCACGGTGACGCTGCCGGCTACGTTACCGCCGAAAAGGTCGGAGTGGCCGCCTGTCTCGGCGCCACATGGATCGGCGGGGGAGTCACCGGCACCATCGAACTCCTGGCGCAGAGCCTCGACACCGGAGGAATCATCCTCATCGGCGAGCCCTTCTGGCGTCAGATACCGCCGACGGAAGATGTTGCCAGGGGGTGTGAGGGCGGTTCAATCTCCGACTTTCTCACGCTTCCGGAACTTCTCGCGTCGTTTGGCCGCCTTGACTACGACGTCGTGGAGATGGTTCTGGCCGACCAAGACGGCTGGGACAGATACGAGGCGGCCAAATGGCTCACCATGCGTCGATGGCTGGAGGCCAATCCCGGCGACGAGATGGCCACGGAGGTTCGCGCCCAACTGACCTCGGAACCCGAACGCTTCGCCTCTTGCACGCGTGAATACTTGGGCTGGGGCGTGTTCGCGCTGATGGCGCGGTGAGTGTGCCGACTGAAGCAATCTTCCCTAAAAAAACCACCTTCGCCCTTTTTCTTTCCACCGATTGAGAATATCATGTTCTTGGTTAAATGGGTTTGTCGGATGATCTGGCCGCACTGTCTCTATTGGTTCAATGGATGGATAGGCTCCGGCGACAGAGCTACCCGCGAAAACTCCGAGGGTACGCCGTTTAACATAGACGAAGCATCCCTGCTTCGTTATGCATGCTGAGTCTGCCTTCGGGGCGAAGACAACGAAGCAGGGATGCTTCGTCTACGGTTCTGGGCTTCTAAACCCACCGTCGCCGAGCATTTTAATGATTCCTTGGTCGCCGGGATGGACGGAGATCTCGACCTTTCCGGTCCGCTCATCCCGGTGCCATCAGGTTATGCCCATATCCTTGGGCACCTTACCGCTGGAGGTGAAACCTGAGTTGACTCCATAACGTTGTTGCGTCATTGTGCTGGAACAATAGGAGGAAAAAATGAGCATGTTAACCAAACGGGCAACCGTCTACCTTGAGCCATCTTTGCACAAAGCCCTTCGACTTCAATCGATCGAGACATCCCGCTCAATATCGGAATTAATCAACGATGCAATCCGTGATGAACTGGCGGAGGATGCGAATGATCTCTCGGCGTTTGCTGAGCGAAAAAATGAGGCCGCCTTGGATTACGAGGATTTTGTAAAGGAATTAAAGCTCAATGGAATCATATAGAATCGTTATCAAGAAATCCGTATCCAAGGACCTCGAGAAGATCCCCAAAAAAGATGTCCTGCGAATTCTTGAAGCAATCGAGTCGCTAGCCCAAGACCCACGTCCTCCGCAATCGAAAAAACTTTCAGGTCAAGAAAGATACCGGTTGCGCCAAGGGAACTATCGCATCCTATACTCGATTGAAGACGATATGCTTGTCGTTCAGGTCGTCAAGGTTGGCAACAGGCGCGATGTATACAGATAGGGATCGAACCACCATGGACCTTGCGGTGGAAAATGCATTATCGTCGTGCCCTTCGATCCTTCGTGGTTTAGGTCTGTATGGAGTGCTCCGACTCGCGTCCAACTGAGCTCGGAACCCGGACGCTACGCCTCTTGCACGCGTGAATACTTGGGCTGGGGTGTGTTCGCGCTGATGGCGCGGTGAGTGTGCCGACTGAAGCAATCTCGCTCCTAAAAATCTAATCTTCCTCCTTTTTCTTTCCATCGATTGCGGATAATATGCATCTGTTTTAATGGTTTGTCGGATAACATGCCGGACCTGTCAAGGAATGCTATCCTGCAAACGAGTTGCCATATCCAGCGGAAATCCGCAAACGGGCTGTTGTTTTCGCCGCCCCCGCATCCGATTCCCGCCAGATTGGGTGTTGGACAGTAAATGTTGGGTGTTAATATAAGAGGTCGTGATGATAAAGATCAGAGGTATAATACTATTCTTCCTTGGGGCTGGGTGGATTTATTTAGTGAGACATGACCCGGATGAAGGGCCAATTATGATAGGATTCATCGGATCAGGCATTGGATTCTTCGTGTTTTTAGAGGGGTTAAAACAGGAAATTATCGAGGCTATTCAGAAGCAAAATAGAGATTATGATTCTGAGACAAATACTAGTGATTAATGGCACCCAACCAGCCATCTGAGGTTCTCTGTCAACCTAAAAACTGACTTTCTACAGGGCCGTTTAACCTCACAGCATCAGGGTGTTCTGCGATGGTTTTCCAAATGGAAGAACCTCGTTTTTTTAAAACACTCAAGTAGTGCATTTCATCGTAGGGAACCCGCTTTTTCCAGCATCGATATATGATGCGGATCCATTTAAAGGCGAGGGCGCGAACGGCCTGATGGTGGCCCATGCC
>JAFGWS010000047.1 GCA_016937035.1 Pontiellaceae bacterium | reverse complement strand
GATTGCGAAAAATCCGGCGGCAGTGCAGGAATTTTACGGCGTTGATTGCCTAGGCCCCTACGACGGGAAGCTGGCAAACAGCGGAGGGACGCTGCGCCTTCGCAACGAGATCGACGGCATCCTTCAGGAGGTGGAATACGATAATCGCGCTCCATGGCCCGTCGCGGCCTTCGGCACCGGCCATTCGCTCGTGCTGAGCCACCCGAGTTACGGAGAAAACGATGCACGCGCCTGGTCGGCCAGCGACCGCATCGGCGGTTCGCCCGGCACAACCGAGAGCTTCGGCACTGAACCGTTGCGCGGCGTGGTGATTAATGAATACCTCGCCCACACCGACCTGCCGCAGGTGGACTACATTGAACTGTTCAATACGACGGGGCAGTCGATCGACCTTTCAGGGGCGTGGCTGACCGACGAGGCGGGAACCAATAAATATCAGATTCCCGAGAGCACGACCATTGATGCACGCAGTTTTGCAGCCTTTGACCAGAATGAACTCGGGTTTGCGCTCTCGGCCGACGGCGAACAGATTTACTTGATGAACGCCGGTCAGACTCGGGTGATTGACGCCGTTTCATTCAGCGGGCAGGCGAACGGGATTTCGGAAGGTCGTTATCCCGATGGCGCTCCGGATTTCCAACCCCTTTCGACTGCAACGAAAGGAACGGCCAACACAGCGCCTCGACCGTCGACCGTGGTGATCAACGAAATTATGTATCATCCGATTTCAGAGTCGGACGACGATGAATATATTGAACTGTATAACCGCAGTGCGGTGCCTATTGATGTCTCGGACTGGAGGCTGCAGGGCGGCATTTCATATCAGTTCCCGAACGGAACACAAATTCCGGCCAACGGCTATATTGTCGTAGCAGAGAATGTAACGAACCTGGTGGCGAAGTATCCGCAGCTGGATGCAGCGAACACCTACGGTAACTATAACGGAACGCTGGGCGACGGCGGAGACACGGTTCGGCTGTCGATGCCGGAGGATCTGGTGGCCACCAATCTGGTCGGCTTGGTCACGACCAATTATTTCTACATTACCGTGGACGAGGTGACCTATCTTGACGGGGGACGCTGGGGCGAGTGGAGCGACGGCGGAGGCAGCTCACTGGAACTGGTGGATCCGGATGCCGACAATCGGCTTTCTGCAAACTGGGCGGACAGTGATGAATCCGAGAAGGCTCCGTGGACCACGATTGATGTGACCGATTATCTGGTTAACGGAGGGATGGTCGCTGCAGACTATATTGAACTTTATCTGCAAGGGGCCGGTGAGGTGCTGCTGGATGATATCGGTTTCCAAGATTCGTTGCAGAATGAATTGTTTTTCTACGGCGATTTTTCGACGGGCTCTTTGGGGTGGACCTTTGGGGGAGTCGTGCGTAATTCCTTTGTAGAAGCAGGGGTCGGCGTGGATAATTCTCCCGCGCTGCATTTGGTTTCCGTCGACCGGGGTGACATTGGCTGTAATAATGCATCCGCCGTGTTGGACTATGCGGCAGAGACCGGGAGCTCGAAGACGGGCCGTTTGATGGCGAAGGTCCGCTGGCTGAAAGGGTCGCGCTATTTTCTGATGCGTCTGCGCGGGAACTGGATCGAGGCCTCGGTCCCGCTGGAGGTGCCAACCGATTGCGGAACCCCCGGACAGGCTAATTCTCGGCGGGTTTCCAATGCGGGTCCGGCGATCTATGATGTAAGCCACGCGCCGATCCTTCCCGCTGCTGACGAGAATGTAGTCGTCACCGCGCGCGTAAACGATCCGGACGGCCTCTCCCTCGTTCAATTAAACTATCGACTCGATCCGGATACCGTCTACTCAACTGTTGCGATGAGCGATCATGGAACCGGCGGCGATGCCGTGGCGGGCGACGGGATCTATTCGGCCACGATTCCTGCACAAGCGGACGAAACCTTGGTTGCTTTTTACGTGACGGCTGAAGACGGGTTGTCGGCCACCGGGCAATTCCCTGCGAATGTTCCGACGCAGGAATGTCTGGTTCGTTGGGGCGAGGAAGAAATTTCGGGCAGTCTGGGCACGTATCGACTTTGGGTGACGCAGGCGAATCTTGATTTCTGGGCGAGTCGTGAGCGCAACGCGAATGACACCATGGATGCCACCTTTGTTTATGGAAACGACCGTGTGATTTACAACGTGGGCACCATGTACAGCGCGAGCCCTTTCCATACCGGTCAGTACGGCGGTCCGCTCGGGTCATTTGCATGCGATTATGAAATTAATTTCCAAGCCGGCGAACGGTTCCTCGGGGCAGAGCCGTTTGTGCTCTCCGCAGAAGGGAATGACAACGACTACTGGTTCGATTTTACAACTCAGATTGACATCACCAGTACCTGGATTGCGCGGAAACTGGGGCAGCAGTATAACTACCGTCGGCATGTGAATATGGTGGTCAACGGAAATCGCCGCGGCATGGTTTATTTGGATACGCAACAGCCTAATCGGGATATGGTGGATCAATACTATCCGAACGATTCTGCAGGAGAGCTGCGCAAAATAGAAGACTGGATGGAATTTCAACCTGACGATATAAACTTTGACTATATTACAGCGACACTGCAGCGCTTCGATGATGTGGACGGTAATATTGATACGAAGCGCTATCGATGGAGCTGGCGTCCACGTACCACCCAAAATCATGACGAATGGTTTGCGTTCACTAATCTGGTGGCGGCTGTCAACGATACGCAGACGACAGATTATGAAAGCCGGGTTACCACCTGGATGGATGTTCGCAATTTCCTTCGCCCAATTGCCGTGAATCGTATTTGCGGAAACTGGGACAGTTATGGGTATGAGCGCGGGAAAAATATGTATATGTATAAGCCCGATGATTCCGGCTGGCGTCTGCTGCCGTGGGATATTGAATTTGCTCTTGGAGATGGCAGCAGAAGTCCGACGGATCCGATTAACGATTTTCATGATCCGGCGCTGGCCAATCTCCTCAAGACGCCCGCATTTTATCGTGAATATCTGATGGCGTTCCAAGAGGCGGTCGATTCGGTGTTGCTCCCGGAGGTGGTCAATCCGATTCTGGATGAGCGTTATGAAAACCTGATGGCAAACGGAATTCCGGTGGCTTCTCCTAACTCGATTGAGGTGTGGATTGCCTCACGCCGCAGTTATCTGCAAAGTGTTCTGCCGACGGCGGAGTTTGCGGTCGATGCAACGGACACCACTGTCTCCTCTAACCGGACGGTGTTGACCGGATCGGCCCCGCTTCAAGTGGCGGAAATCTGGGTGAACGGCACGCCCTATCCCGTTGAGTGGACAAGCACGACCTCTTGGCAGCTGACGCTTCCGCTGAACGCCGGACCCAACACGCTGTTGATTTCCGGGCGCGACCGGTTCGGCAACGAGGTGAATGGAGCAAATTCTGTTGAGAATATCGCCTTTAACGGAAGCGATCCGGATCCGGAAGGCGTGGTGGTAATCAATGAAATTCATCCTTCTCCGGAAGACCGCGCAGCGCAATTCCTGGAACTGTACAACGCGTCAACGAATCACATGTTTGATCTTTCCGGCTGGCGCATTAACGGCGTCGGTTACACCTTCCCCGCAGGTTCGCTGATCGGTCCAGATGAATATCTCGTGCTCGTGGGAGATGGGTATCAGTTTGCGGCTCGTCGTCCGGATGTGACGATCTTTGATGCGTATGACGGATCGCTCGATCCAATCGGTGAAACACTGACGCTCTTCCGGCCCGGAGAAGCACTTGGCGAGGAAATCGTCGTGGACCGTGTCCGCTACGAAAATGCCAAGCCGTGGAGCAGTTTTTCCGGCGGCTACTCGCTTCAGCTGATCGATCCCGCGCTCGATAATGCGCGAGTGGCGAACTGGGTGCAGGGCATCGAAGGATTCTCGACAATCCTGCAATCGGAAACGCTGGTGGACAAAGAGCATGTCTGGAAATACTTCGTTGGGGACGCCCCCGGCTCCGATTGGAAAAACGTTGGATTTAACGACGCCGATTGGCCCAGCGGGGCTTCGCTGATTTATGAAGAGAATTCTTCGCTTCCGTGGACAAAGAATACACCGGCTCCGTATGAACCTGGGCGAATGAGTTATTATTTCCGCACAACGTTTAATTATGCCCCCGGCGGAGAGCTTGTGGCACTCAATCTCACGCATGTCATTGACGACGGCATGATTCTCTACCTTAACGGGATCGAGATTGATCGCTGGGGCATGCCTGACGGTGCGGTGAATTCCTCAACGCCGGCTCAGGAAATTAATAACGCAACCGAGATCGGACCCTATGTGATTCCCTCTTCTGCGCTTGTCGTCGGAGAAAATGTGCTCGCGGTGGAGGTGCATCAGGTCAATTCCAGCAGTTCCGATGTCGTGATGGGAATCAAGATAGATGCAGAGCTCGCATATCCTGATCCGAACGCAATCCAACGGACCACGCCCGGTGAGGCCAATGCTGTTCCCGAAAGTCTGGAGGCTATTCCTCCGATCTGGCTGAATGAACTGCAGGCCGTAAATATTTCCGGCGCACAGGATAACGCCGGCGATCGCGATCCGTGGGTTGAACTCTACAACGCCGGCGACTCGGCGATCCCTCTCGACGGCTATTATCTGACGGACGACTACAGCAATCTGACCAACGGCTGGGCGTTCCCCGCCGGCTCCTCGGTACCTGCCGGCGGTACGCTGGTGGTCTGCTGCGACGGCGAAACGGAGGAGTCGATTGAGAATGTTCCGCATGCGGACTTTTCGCTGACGGCGACCTCTGGGCAGGTCGGTCTGTATCGTTTGGTGGGCGATGAATATCAAATGGTGGATTATCTCACCTACGCCAACCTCCCCGCAAACTGGGGGTACGGCGATGTGCCGGACGGTCAGCCGTTCTACCGCTTCGATCTGTTCTATCCCACGCCCGGCGTCACCAATAACGGGGCCTCCGCGCCGATCACCGTTTCGATTAACGAGTGGATGGCCGATAACAACGGAACGCTTATGGACCCGGCGGATAACGATTATGACGACTGGTTCGAACTCTATAACCCCGGCACCAATACCATCGATCTGGGCGGCTATTTCCTGACCGACGACCTGACCGATCCCTTCCAGTTCCAAGTGCCGAACAACGGGCATTACACCATTGCGCCCGGCGGCTTCCTGCTCGTATGGGCCGATGGCGAGGACGGACAGAACTCGACCAATATCGTTGATCTGCACGCCGACTTTTCGCTCAGCCTTGGCGGAGAAGCCATCGGCGTGTTTGCGGCTGATGGGACGATGATCGATTCCGTCTCCTTCGGGGCGCAACCCATGGACGCGAGCGACGGCCGCTTCCCGGACGGTGCCCCCTCCATCTTTGCCATGAAGTTGCCTACGCCGCGAACGGCTAACCAGATTGAACAGCAGAATGTTGCTCCCGTGCTCGATCCGATTGCCGACGTCGTGCTGGTGCCGGGCCTGGCACTGGAGTTCATCGCGAGCGCAACGGATGCCGATCTCCCCTCGCAGACGCTCAGCTACAGCCTGATGGATGCTCCAGCCGGCGCTTCGATTGAATCGTCAACCGGACAGTTCAGCTGGACGCCTTCGGCGCCATCGACCAACTTGGTGGGTATTGTGGTTACCGACAGCGGCGTTCCGTCGCTCTCCGATACAACATGGTTTGAAGTCAAAGTCGTTCCGTTGCCGAGCATAGAAGCGGCAAACATTTCCGGGACCGACTTTTCGCTGAACTGGTTGTCGCAAAGCGGGCTGACCTATCGCATCTACTATAAAGAAGCGCTGACCGATCCCGAGTGGCAGGCCATTACACCGCCGATCGCGGGCGATGGCGCACTGCAGATCTTTAACGGCAGTATAACCAATGCGCCCTCCGGATTTATCGTGATCGGCGTGGAACCTTGATTCGCCGTATTGTCCGGCTGAAGAGAAGCAATATCACCCATTTCCGGGTGGTATTGCTTTTTCGTTTGTGCTGAGCAAGCGGAGGGACGGTGCCCTCCTGAATTCAGCTGTCAGCAGCCTTCGCCGATACCCCAGTTTTCGATGACATAGTCGAGGTCTTTATCGCCGCGGCCGCTCAGGTTGACGAGGATTGAGCCTTTGCCCATCTCTTTGGCCAGCTGCAGCGCATACGAAACGGCGTGGGAACTTTCGATCGCTGGAATAATGCCTTCATGACGGCAAAGCTTGAAGAAGGCCTCGGCGCATTCTTCATCGGAGCAGGTCACATAGTTCACGCGGCCTTCATCCTTCAGGTTGCAGTGTTCCGGACCGACACCCGGATAATCCAGCCCGCTGGCGCAGGAATAGACCGGGGCCGGCGAACCATCTTCATTCTGAAGCAGGTAGCATTTAAAGCCGTGGATGATGCCTTCCGTGCCGTAGCTCATGGTCGCTGCATGCTCGCCGATCCCTGTTCCGCGGCCAAGCGGTTCCACGCCGTAAATTTTGCACGGATCGTTGAGGAATGCGGAGAAGATCCCGATCGCATTGGAGCCGCCGCCCACACAGGCGCAGACCGCGTCCGGCAGGCTGCCGTCGGTCATTTCCATAAACTGCTCGCGGGCCTCCTCGCCGACAATCCGCTGGAAGTCGCGCACCATCATCGGGAACGGATGCGGACCCACAACGGAGCCGATGCAGTAAATGGAGTTTTCGTAGTCCGCCAAATACGCCTCGAATGCGGAATCCACCGCTTCTTTAAGGGTTTTGAGGCCGTGCGAAACCGGAACCACCTTGGCGCCGAGCAGCTTCATGCGGCTGACGTTCGGGGCCTCTTTGACGATATCGACTTCGCCCATATGAATTTCGCATTCCAGATTAAAGTAGGCCGCGGCCGTCGCCAGCGCCACGCCGTGCTGACCGGCACCCGTCTCTGCGATCACTTTCTTCTTGCCGATGCGCTTAGCGAGCAGTGCTTCGGCCATGCAATGGTTCAATTTATGGGCACCGGTGTGATTCAGGTCCTCGCGTTTCAGATAGATCTGTGCGCCGCCGTTTATTTCGGAGAGATTACGGGCGTGGTAAACCGGCGTCGGTCGCCCCTGAAAATGTTTACGGATGTAATGCAGCTCGTTGTAGAAGCTGGCGTCGTTCCGAATACGCTCGTAGGCGTTGATAATTTCCTGGAAAGGTGCTTCCAATTGAGGAGGAAGAAATTTGCCGCCGTATTTGCCGAAGTAACCCTCCGCGTTCGGTGTGTTTTTGAAGTAAGGGTTATAGTTATCGCTCATTTTTTTACTCCTGTTTCTTCTGGTTACTTTCATATCGATCGACTCCCCGCCCATTTTGCGGATCAGAAAATTCCATATCCTCGCAGGCAACGCCTTTGCAGTTTAACTGAACGCAAGCTGAACTCAAACAACTTACTTTTTGAGCATACTGAATTACAAGCGGATTATAATCCCATATAAGCACCTGTTAAAACACGATACCGGGTTACACCTCAACCACGCCCTTGCAGTCGGGACAGGCGGAGCAGTCCCAGAATTGGTACCCGGCATTTTTCTCAGAGCGGGCCGTGCGCAAGACCCTGATTTTGCTTTCGCGTTGAGAAAACGAAAAAGCTCAAAATTCGAAAAACACAATAGGGTTCTGCGTCTTTTTTTGCGGTGAATAGACGACGTCGATTGAAAAAAGTGCATCGCCCTCTTGTCTTTCAAAGAAGGAGTTCCTGTTAACACCTTTCGTCGGACTCAAAATCAATGCCGGTTTCTGCGCGAAGAATAATGTAATCGACGGCCATAGTTTTTCCGCCGCCAAGGTTGTGAATCAAGGCGCGGATCGTGCGAATTGGACCCCATGGAAAACCCCACCATCCCAGCAGCAAGGTCCATGCTGTGGCAAAAAAGCCGGCCCAAATGCCTGTTCGGATTTCGAGCCCTAGCTCGCTTTCCGTGGTCAGGAAAATGACAGAGGTTACGATCTTGAAGCTGCGGAGCTTGGTCTTTTTCGAGATCGTTTTATCAAATACAGGGGCATCTCGGAAATGCTGAGCCTCTCTGGTGATTCGATCTTTGTTTTCGAGTAGCCAAGTTATGGTGCGTTGGCTCCGTATATGACTGATTCGAATCCAAAAAAACATCAAAAGCATCAGACAGGAAATTACACAGGTCGCAGAAGTCTCAACCAAATCGATTGGATCAGCGATGATGTTGTATACAAAGCCTGCCCCGAACAGTACGGCCAACAAAAGGTGCATGCAGATAATCCTCCTTTTGGGAAAAGCATCGGAATGCTTTTGTCCCCAAGAGCTATGAGTTTACATTTATGCTGCTGCAATATTCACCAGCCGGCCGGGGACGACGATGACCTTGCGGACGGTTTTGCCTTCAAGCCAGGGCCGGATCTTTTCGGCGGCGAGGGCGGCGGCTTCGATTTCGGTGTTGGAAGCGGAGGCGGAGACGGTGATCTTGTCGCGGACCTTGCCGTTGACCTGCACCACCATTTCAAGCGCGTCGCGCTGGAGGGCTTCTTCGTTCACGAGGGGCCAGTCGGCCTTCATGATGCCGGCGTCATGGCCGAGTTCAACCCACAGCTCCTCGGCGATATGCGGCGCGAAGGGCGAAATGAGCAGAACGACGTTTTCGATGGCGTCGCGGAATACCATCTTGGCGGATTCAGAGGAGTCGTCGGAAATCTTGAGATGATCGATGGCGTTCATCAGTTCCATGATCGCGGCGATGGCGGTGTTGAAGGTGAACGCGCCGTCGAGCCCGCGGGTAATCTGCTGGATCGTTTCGTGGGTTTTGCGATAAAGGTCGCGTTCGACATCGGCCATATCACCAATCACCGGCTTTCTATCTTCGACCGACTTGAGCAGATCGAGGTTGTCGGCCACGCGGCGCCAGATGCGCTTGAGGAAGCGGGCCGCGCCTTCGACGCCGGCATCCTGCCACTCGGCTTCCTTTTCCGGCGGACCGATGAAGAGCGTATAGAGGCGGACCGTGTCGGCGCCGTGCTTTTCGATCAGCTCGTTGGGGCTGACCACGTTGCCTTTGGACTTGGACATCTTGTAGAGGTTTCCGTCGGGGCCCTTCTTGCAGATCATGCCCTGCGTAAAGAGCTGGCCGAAGGGTTCCTCGAAATCGATCAGGCCGAGATCCTTGATCACCTTGGTGAAGAAGCGGGCGTAGAGCAGATGCAGGATGGCGTGTTCGATGCCGCCGATATACTGGTTGACCGGCATCCACTTGTTGGCGATAGCGGTGTCAATTGCCTGCGACGCGTCGCGCGCGCCGAGGTAGCGCAGGAAATACCAGGACGAATCGACGAAGGTGTCCATCGTATCCGACTCGCGCGTGGCCGCGCCGCCGCATTTCGGGCAGGTGCAGTTCATGAAGCTTTCCGAGCCCTTGAGCGGCGATTCGCCCTCCGCCTTGAACTCGACGTCGGTCGGAAGCATGACCGGCAGGTTTTCCTCGGCTTCGGGAACCGTGCCGCACGTGGGGCAGTAGATGATCGGGATCGGCGCGCCCCAGTAGCGCTGGCGCGAAATGAGCCAGTCGCGCAGGCGGAAATTGATCGTGCCGCGACCGAAGCCCTGCTCTTCCGCGAAAGCGGTCATCTGCTTGATCGCTTCGCGGTTGTCCAAGCCGGTGAACGGTCCGGAATCCATGCAGGTGCCGTCTTCCGTATAGGCATCTTCCATGGCTTCGAGCACGAGCGAACCTTCCGGATTCTGGATCGAAAGCTTGATTGGCAGGTTGTATTTCTTGGCAAAGACGAAGTCGCGCGTGTCGTGCGCCGGGACCGCCATCACCGCGCCGGTGCCGTACATCAGCACATAGTTGCCGACCCACAGCTCAATCTTTTCGCCGTTGTAGGGATTGATCAGGTAGCGCCCCGTAAACCGGCCCGCCTTTTCAACCTCATCGGCCTCGCGGTCGAGGTTGGTCAGCTTGGAGCTTTCCTTGACGAATTCGAGCAGGTCCGCTTCCTGCGGCAGACCCTTCACGAGACTTTTCAGCTCCGGATATTCCGGCGCAACCGCCATGTAGGTACAGCCATAAATCGTGTCGACGCGCGTGGTGTAACAAGTTACCTTGTCAATGTTGTCCGCCACGCCGTCCTCGCGCGGAACGATGGCGAAATCGACTTCCGTCCCCTCGGAGCGGCCGATCCAGTTGCGCTGCATCGTCTTTACGCGCTCCGGCCAACCGTCAAGCGTATCAAGATCGTCGAGCAGGCGCTGGGCATAGTCGGTGATCTTGAAGAACCACTGCTCCATCGCCTTTTGGTCCACCTCGGAATCGCAGCGCTCGCAGCAGCCATCGACCACCTGCTCGTTCGCAAGCACGGTTGCGCAGGAAGGACACCAGTTCACGTTGGAGTTTTTCTTGTAGGCCAGCCCCTTCTTGTAGAACTGGAGGAAGAGCCACTGCGTCCACTTGTAGTATTCCGGCAGGCAGGAGGTGACCTCCTTTTCCCAGTCGTACATACAGCCCCAGGCGCGCAGCTGCTCCTTCATAACGGCAATGTTGGACAGCGTGTATTCCGCCGGCGGCGTGCCGGTCTTGATCGCGGCGTTTTCGGCGGGCAGACCGAAGGCGTCCCAGCCCATCGGCGTCAGGACATCGAAGCCTTGCATCTTCTTATAGCGTGCAACGGCATCGCCGATGATATAGTTGCGGCCGTGGCCGACATGCAGCTTGCCGGACGGATAAGGGAACATCATCAGGCAGTAGTATGGATTCTTCGCCGCCGCCAGATCGGTCTTAAACGTGCCGTTGTCATCCCAGAAGTTCTGCCACTTCGCTTCGATTTCGTTGAAAGGATAGTCGCTGTTCATTGCATTCACCGTTAATTGTTAATAGTTATTTGGACGCACCGGATTCGTTGGCCTTCTTGAGATAATTCATATAGCCGTTGGTGAGTTTCACCGCACCCCAAACCAGTATCTCGCCCTGTCTAAATTGTTCCTCTGTAATCAATCCTTCATCATACGCTGCATCAAGATGGTCCAGCACCTCATACGCCGAACCTCTGGCATTGCTGCAGAATTTGGCATTATCCAAATAGTGCTAACGCCCATATCCCTCCGCAATATTTGCTGTCGTAGAGCGCGCCGCCCGAATAATCTGATCCACCAGGCGATACTTTTCTGACGAAGGAAGTACAGGAACAATCTGTGCAAGGACAAACTGCCGCAACTCACGGCAGGCTTTCCAGCATTTCAGCTCCCGAAAATCCTTCATTTTCGACCCCGATTAACCCATTAACGATTAACTTATAATCCGACTGCGGTACGCAAAGGTGAGAATATTAGGGATTTGCCCCCGCTTTTCCACCTTCAAACCACAAAAAATGGCGGAGCCCTTTCCGACCGCTGGGCGCGCTGGCCAACGACAATTACAAACTTTCTTCGACGACAATTATAAGCATGACCAGTTGAGGGGTGTTTTGGGTTCCTGTTGAGGGGGCAACGCCCCAATATCTCCTTCCCCCAGGGGGTATTTGTTCTTTAAAAGTTTTCCCGCCGCGGACTTCTTGCGATAGCTTTCGTTGGTCAGTTTGGACGTATTGTGAATCCAGCGCGTGGGCGCATCCTGCGTTTATCCGTGCTTCCTTCTATCATGCGCCCTCGGAAATCATTTCACCAACGGAATGCGGATCAACGCCTGTGATTTGAGCGAGGTTTTTACCTCCACCGCTGCTCCGAGAGCAACAGACTCCGATTGAATGGAGAGCGAAAGCTGCCACTTGCCGTCGCTCAGCTTCTTAACCGATACCGTTCCCTCAGCATCCTTCAGCTCCGCAGAAAGCAGATCAAAGGCGCGGCCGTCGCCGCTGCACAGCATCGCCATGCGCTTCACCTCCCCGGTCGACGTGGAAGAAAACTGAATCTGCTCCGGCTGGCCTCCACAATCGGTGCCACATCACCCACGACCGAAATCATATTCCGACGCGAAGCACTCCAGCTTCGCCAGCGCCTTCGCCGACACCGCCGCAAAACATAATAACCCCCACCTCCACAAATCTATACAACCCGCTCATTTTTAATCCCATACGGAATTTTTGACCGCCAAGAAATAAAGATACCAAGAATCTCTACCTCAAAAATTATCGTGCCCCTAAATCATTCTGCCCAAAATTATTTTGACTAAACCCCATGCAACCGATTTCGAACATCCTTATAGATGCAGCTCCGGCCCATCCCGCGACTCATCACATGATAAACCCCATCCACAATATCAACTCGTAAAGGTCTCGCCAACTGCCGCTCCTCTCCTTCATAGATCAATTAAACGTTCAATGTGCAGACCTCTCCCCTCCCCCTGCTGTTTTTCTATTTCGATAATTTGTTATAAAAATCATCCAGCCCAACACTCTTGTATTGACTTTTCTTTAGCAGTTCAATATCTATAGTGCTTGCCTCATCAACCTTTATGCTGCGGATACTAAATACCCTCTCATCATCACAATAAAACAAATGAACCACTCCTCCCGAAACTATTATACTGTCCTCATCTTTTTTGCTAAGCACAAAAGAGTCGCATGCAAAAGAGTTATCCTCATTTAACAGGAAAAAGTAACCATTATACTCTGATTTGTCACCACGAATGTTTAGACTTAATGGAATTCCATCAACTAAAGCCAACTCAACATTTCCTTCCTCAGCTCTTACATCCTCAAATGTCGTTCTTGGATAGTCCTCTGTAACTACCGAAATACTAAATTTGGTTCCTGCAAGCCCTCCAATATCAAAGCCTCCTTGTTGATCGGTCTGGCCAACTTTTTCTCCACCATTTGACTGGCGAACTATCACATAGGCATTCTCAACAGGATTTCCCGAATGATTAATAATCGTACCCTTTAGAGTCTGGCCTTTTTGCATTGATATAATTATCCCGGAAACATATTCATCAATCACATCATTGTAGCTTAAATATCCTTTGGAGTTCACATTTATGGCATATTTACTCGGCCACATTTCCAAGGAACAATTGCCCTGTCTATCAGTAACAGCTTTATAGTGCTTCCCAAATTGAGTGATATTAATCTCTGAGTTTTCTATCGGTTCTTTTGTTTCTCTATCTACTACCTTTACTCTTTCTTTTACCATATCTTCTGCGATCAAGTTTATCAATGTGTCATTTTTCGCCAACTCAATCATGGAATTCCGCAATACAATTATATTACCATCTTTATCAGATAAATGTTTCACCTCATATTTTCCAGGCTTTACGCCAGATAATATGAACCGTCCCTTCTCAAATTCACCATGCCATCCCGTAGCGTCCCCCCGAACACTATAATTTCCGTTCAAATCAATAGATTCACCATCTGTACTAATTATATTACAGTATACGTTGGGATACTTTGGATCGCACCTTTTCGCAATAATATTATTTGTCACATCAGGCTCTACATCCTGCCAATCAAAACACCATTCATCACCCTTTCCTTTCAATATCAGCCCATCGGCATCCTTAATTTTCGCAAATGAAAACCATCCATTAACGTCTGTCCGCCCGGATATGCTTCCTCTATATCCGGGTTCTTTATAATACAGCTGCAATCCCATGGGATAAACGGCTTCTCCATCGCTTGACGTTATATTTCCTCTGATAGTCACATATTCACTTAAACTCAGTTCTACTTCCTGTACCTCTTCATCCGAATCTTTCACCCAAAATTCTTTCTCCCCAAAATACTCTTTATCGCCGGAACTCACTGCTACTATAATTTTCCGTCCGACGGGCGCATCAAACTGTAATACTCCTGCATCATTACTCCACGTTGTATACGACATTACATGCTCATCTCCATCAAGCTCATGAACTACACAGGAAATTTCGCGGTTAATATTATTTTCTCCGTAAACAAATTGAATGCTAATATGCTCAGCATTAGAGGTATTAACAAATGTAAATATTATAATATATATAAGTGCATGTATTATATACGTTGACATAATTAATCCCCTCTGGGGAATGGGGCCAGGGGGAATGGGGCCAAGTCTGCACTTTGAACTTTTCATCCAATTCATCCATCCTTTCTTGAACAACCTCATCACGAGAACCTCTTTTGGTTATCAGTCCCGTAATCTAGTAATTTGAGGCAAATACTCCCGTTTTCTGTCGGCTCGCCCGGGCGGACGATCTATCGAACGCCTTTTTGGAGACATAGAAACGCAAAAAGAAGGATGAGTCAAAACATAACCAGACAATATTGTATAATCTTCAGTCTTTCCGTCTATTCCCATATCCAAAACTTTTTTTAAAAAAATCTATTGCACTCATTCTTGTACTCTGCCATTCGAGGGTGCATGAGCCAGCACATAGTGCAGGCTGTACGGGCGAGCAGCGAAGCTGCGCTGGGTAAGGCTTCCGATTGGCTCGCTCTCTTTTCACGAAACGATCATGAATTGGCTCGCAGAGCCAACGCTACAAGGGTGAGAATCAAGATGGGCATGGGCAGGCAGGGATGCCCGCCTCACGACGATGCAAATTTCCCCATGTCACCCTCGACCGGAGATGTCAGAGGTCTCAGCCCCCAAAAACTGAGTGCTTTCAGTATGGAACAGGGCCGAACCGTTAGATTCCCCGTCTTTTGCTGTTGCGAATAAAAGTGGCACGTTTGTTTGCGAGGGTGCTTTTTTAGGGCAAACCGGCGGATTGCAGGGGAGGGTCCGGATAGGCCGCCCGCTTCGTCTTCAAGTGCAGGTAGTAGATTTCAGTATCCTTGGTGCGCTCGGTCTTTTGGTAGTTGCAACCGACGATTCCCTGTCCCTGGGTATGCTGAAGTGAGGTGATTAACATAGCTCAAAAAGCCGCCCAAGACGCAATTCCGTGATGAGGCGACATTTCTTTCCTCTCTCACAAGACATGGAAATAAATGTCGCATTTTCATGTAAGGCATTGCTTACAGGCGTATTGTGATCGTCGCCGCTTGGACTCTCCCACCCCGACAACAATTATTTCCAAATCGCCACCCCCGCTCCGGCAAACCATCCACTACCCGAATGATTTTATTAAGCATTCATGGAAAGCGCTTTGCAATGCGCACTGCCGGCTAGAAAACCGCGATGGCACATCTGCTGCAATAGAGAGCTTCATATTTTGGATATGAAAATCGAAGACGTGAACAACCGATTGAAACGCTGTTAACCAACCAAGGAGAAGGAACCATGAGAAAGATTGCGATCTATGGAAAAGGCGGCATTGGAAAGTCCACCACCACCCAAAACACGGTGGCGGGCTTGGCCGAAGCCGGAAACAAAGTAATGGTGGTCGGATGCGACCCGAAGGCGGACTCGACCCGTTTGCTGCTGGGCGGTCTGGCACAGAACACCGTGCTCGACACCCTTCGCGAAGAAGGCGAAGACGTCGAACTTGACGATGTAATCAAGAATGGCTACGGCGGAACGCGCTGCGTGGAATCCGGTGGACCGGAACCGGGCGTCGGCTGTGCCGGCCGCGGGATCATCACCTCGATCAACCTGCTCGAACAGCTCGGTGCCTACGAAGCCGACCAAAACCTTGACTATGTCTTCTACGACGTACTCGGCGACGTGGTCTGCGGCGGATTCGCCATGCCGATCCGCGAAGGCAAGGCCCAGGAAATCTACATCGTCGTCTCCGGCGAAATGATGGCCATGTATGCCGCCAACAACATCTGCAAGGGGATCGTGAAGTTTGCCGACGCCGGTGGCGTTCGACTCGGCGGCCTGATCTGCAACAGCCGCAAGTGCGACAACGAGCACGAGCTTATCGAAGCCTTGGCCAACCGCCTCGGTACCCAGATGATCCATTTCGTCCCGCGCGACAACATCGTGCAGCATGCCGAACTCAACCGCAAAACGGTCATCGACTTTGCGCCGGAATCCGGACAGGCCGACGAATACCGCGCGCTGTCGAAGAAGATCAGCGAAAACAAAATGTTCGTGATCCCCAATCCGCTGGAAATCGAGGAGCTCGAATCGCTGCTGGTGAAATACGGATTCGGAGTCTAATCGAAGTATGAATCATCAAATCGGAATGATGAAAACGGAACTTAATCGGCTTTGGCCTGTTTTATCGGGTGCATCGCAGGCCGTATTCCATACTTCATAGTTCATACATCATATTTATCAATACCAACCAGGAGAACAAACCATGTCAAAACTGCTCGTAAGATCCATCGTGCGTCCGGAAAAGGCCGACGAAGTCATGAAATGCCTGCTCGAAGCCGGCTATCCCGCCGTCACCAAGGTGCCGGTCTTCGGCCGCGGAAAGCAACGCGGCCTTAAGGTCGGCGAGGTTACCTACGACGAACTGCCGAAGGAATTGCTGATGACTGTCATCCCGGCCTCGGACAAGGATTTTGTGGTCAAGGCCGTGCTCAAGGCCGCCAAAACCAGCACAAGCGGGAACTATGGCGACGGGAAGATCTTCATCTCCCCCGTCGACGAGGTCTACACCATCAGCTCCGGGCTCAAAGAGGACTAACCCATTGACGATTGAGGATTGACGATTGCCGATTAATAGGCCTGAGGAGAAACCCCAGCCAACAAATCGGCAATCGGCAATCGGAAATCGGCAATCCATCCCATAGGGAGAATCATGAAAGAAGTAATGGCTGTCATACGAATGAACAAAATCAACGAGACCAAGCGCGCGTTGAACGAAGCGGGCATCAGCTCCTTCTCGGCCACCGGTCGCGTCCAGGGTCGCGGAAAAGGGTTGGTAGACTACCGCATCCTGCACGGCGCCGAGGAGGGCGCACCGGAGGCGATCGCACAATTGGGTGAAGGTCCGCGGCTC
Organism: Pontiellaceae bacterium; assembly: GCA_016937035.1. The sequence goes on along the minus strand of JAFGWS010000047.1, from coordinate 23,341 downwards.
GTGCCCAAGCGCCTGATCACCGTGGTGGTATCGGACGACTGGGTAGACCGGACCGTGCAAACTATTATCAAGACCAACCAGACGGGCAGCGCGGGCGATGGAAAGATTTTCGTGCTGCCGATTCTCGAAGCAACGCGTATTAGAACGGGCGAAACTGTAACCGGACCCTCGGGCGGCAACGTCCTCGACTCATCAGGAGGTTTAGAATGAACGAAGAAAACAAACTGCCGGACCCTACGAAGGTAAAGAGCGAGATCCTTGCGAAATATCCGCCGAAGATTGCGCGCAAACGCGACAAGTCGATGGTGGTTGTCGAGCAGAAGCTGAACCAGGAAATCCAGTCCAACGTCCGTACCATTCCGGGCATCATCACCCAGCGCGGGTGCACCTATGCCGGCTGTAAGGGCGTGGTTCTCGGTCCGACGCGCGACATCATCAACCTGACGCACGGACCCATCGGCTGCGGGTTCTACTCCTGGCTGACGCGCCGAAACCAGACCGATGCCGGCATCGATGGGGACAACTTCATGACCTACTGCTTTTCCACCGACATGCAGGACGACAATATTGTGTTCGGCGGCGAAAAAAAGCTCAAGGAAGCCATCGACGAGGCCGTGGCCATCTTCAAGCCGAAGGCCATCGGGGTGTTCTCCACCTGCCCGGTCGGCCTGATCGGGGACGATGTGCACGCGGTCTGCCGCGAGATGAAGGCGAAGTACAACAATGAAATCAACATCTTCGGTTTCAGCTGCGAAGGATACAAGGGCGTCTCGCAGTCCGCGGGTCACCATATCGCCAACAACCAGTTGTTCCGCCACGTGCTGGGCAACTGCGACAAACCGGTTGAAGGCAGGTTCAAGATCAACCTGCTCGGCGAATACAACATTGGCGGAGACGCCTTCGAGCTGGAGCGGATCTTCGAAAAGTGCGGCATCACGCTGGTCGGCACCTTTTCGGGCAACTCCACCATGTGCGGCTTCGAACGCGCCCACCAGGCGGACCTCAACCTGGTCATGTGCCACCGTTCCATCAACTATGTCGCCGAGATGATGGAAACCAAGTACGGCATTCCATGGTTCAAGGTAAACTTCATCGGGGCCGAATCCACCGCCAAGGGATTGCGAAAAATCGGCGAATACTTCGAGGATGAGGAACTCAAGTCCAGGATCGAAACGGTGATCGCGGAGGAACTGCCCGCCGTTAAGGAAAAGGCAGTGGAAGCCCGCAAGGTGACGAAAGGCAAGCTGGCCATGCTCTTTGTCGGCGGTTCGCGGGCGCACCACTACCAGGAGCTGTTCGCGGAACTGGGCATGAAAACGGTTTCGGCCGGATACGAATTCGCCCACCGCGACGACTACGAAGGCCGCCGCGTACTGCCGACCATCAAGGTCGATGCCGACAGCCGCAACATCGAGGAGCTTAAGGTCGAGGCCGATCCGGAAAAATACAACCCGCGGAAAACCGAGATCGAGCTTGAAGACCTAAGGAAGAAGGGGCTCGAAATCAGCGACTACAAAGGCATGTACAGCGACATGGCCGACCAGTCCCTGATCGTCGACGACATCAGCCACTGGGAATCCGAAAAGCTGATCGAATTCTACAAACCCGACATCTTCTGCGCCGGCATCAAGGAAAAGTATGTCGTGCAAAAGAGCGGTATTCCGTTGAAGCAGCTGCACTCCTACGATTACGGCGGACCCTATGCGGGCTTTGTCGGAGCCGTCAACTTCTACACGGACATCGAGCGGATGCTTGGCACCTCCATCTGGAAGAAGATCAAGGCCCCGTGGCTGGACCGGAAAACGGACCCCTGCATCTGCGCGGAGTTTGTTGCCTAGGACTATATTGCCGATTGCCGAATGACGATTTCCGATTGAAAACCAAGAGCCCAACGGCGACTGAGTTCCGCAAATCACCAATCAGCAATCCAAAATCAAAAATTCAAAAATGGAGACTTCCCATGCTCTTAAGACACACCCCCAAAGAAATCGCCGAACGCAATGCGCTTACCATCAACCCGGCAAAGACATGCCAGCCCATCGGGGCCATGTATGCCGCCCTCGGCGTCCACGGCTGCCTGCCCCACTCCCACGGCTCGCAGGGCTGCTGCTCGTACCATCGCAGCACCCTCACCCGCCACTACAAGGATCCCATCATGGCAGGAACCAGTTCCTTCACGGAAGGTTCCTCGGTGTTCGGCGGCCAGTCCAACCTGCTCGCCGCCATCAACAACATGTTCACGATCTACGACCCCGACATCGTCGCGATCCATTCCACCTGCCTCTCCGAAACGATCGGCGACGACCTGACCCAGATCGTTAAGAAGGCGCACGACGACGGTCTCGTCCCGGCGGGCAAGAAGGTGATCCACTGCAATACGCCGAGCTATATCGGCTCGCACATCACCGGCTTCTCGAACATGTGTTGCGGCATTGTCCGCGGACTCGCGGAGCATACCGGCGTGGCAAAGGACCAGATCAACATCCTGCCCGGCTGGATCGAACCGTCCGACATGCGCGAGATGAAGCGCATGGCCCGCAACATGGGCATCAAGTTCGTCATGTATCCCGACACCGACGGGGTGGTCGACACGCCCCAGACCGGCGAGTTCAAGATGTATCCCGCCGGCGGCGCCAGGATCACGGACATTGCCTCCTCCGGCGACAGCATCAAGACGCTGGCTCTCGGGCCGTGGGCTTCCGAGGATGCCGCCAAGCTGCTCGATGGCAACTTCAAGGTTCCCTATGAAGTACTCGACATCCCTGTCGGCCTTTCCGCCACAGACCGCTTCGTCGAGGCCCTGGCCAACGCCGCCAAGGTTCCCGTCCCGGAATCGTTCGTGACCGAACGCGGACGGCTCGTCGACCTGATCACCGACATGTCGCAGTACCTCCACGGCAAGAAGGTAGCCCTGTTTGGCGATCCCGACCAGCTCATGCCGCTGACCGAGTTCCTGCTCGACCTCGACATGATCCCGATACACATCGTTTCAGGAACGCCCGGCAAGAAGTTCGAGCATCGCATCAGGGAACTGTGTGCGGAAAAGGTTCCGAACGTAAACGTCAAAAATGGCGAACGTGCCGACCTGTTCCTGCTGCACCAGTGGATCAAGAATGAGCCGGTCGACCTGCTCATCGGCAACACCTACGGAAAGCTCATGGCCAAGGACGAAGACATTCCGTTCGTACGCTACGGCTTCCCGATCCTGGACCGCATCGGCCACAGCTACTTCCCGACCGTCGGTTACAACGGCGGCATCCGCCTCCTCGAAAAAATGCTGAACGCCCTTATGGATCGTAAGGAACGCGATGCGTCGGAAATCCGATTCGAGCTGGTGATGTAAGCTGTTCGTTCTCGGCCTTTGTTCTCCTCCATCCTGCTCGACTTCGAGTACGGACACGAGGAGGAGGGACGAGGACGATTTATTTCTTTGGAACCGAAGTACGGGCGAATGGGTAACCTCAAGACAGACTCTCTCCTCCTCTGTTTGCACCGCCCGTGTTTCGGCTCCACCTTTTATTTACGACCTGGCACAACTGGACAACGCAATGAGCACATTATTCGACAATGATTACGAAACCTTCATGGACGAAGGGAACAAATACCTCAAGACCGCCCGAGGCGGCGAAAAGCGCCCTTCGGTATTCACCCCCGAAATCCTCTACAACCTCATTGGACTCGCCATTGAAAAGCATATCATGGGTGCGTTGATGGCCAAGGGCAAGCTGGCCGACAACCACACCTTCACCGACCTCATCGATGCCACTCAGCAGATCGGTGAGATCGATGCCGTCATCGCGGATGGCCTTCGGAAGCTTGAAACCTACCAGAACATCTGCCCGGTCTTCGCGGGCTACCATCGAGCCGAACCGCCCGCCGAAGCCATTCCGGAAATGATCGCCACCGCCGAAGCCGTCCAGGCCTGGGCCGAAAAAATGATCGCCGCATAGAAAACAAACACCAAGGCACAAAGTACTCTAAGTTCACTACCTTCGTTTTCTTAGTGTCTTCGTGTTTAAATTTATGAAGTAATAGATATGAATGAGAAGCCGCTCGGAAAAATCACCGCCATCCTGGCCGATCTGGGTCTTGAAGTGACCTATGCCTACGACGATCTCGTCTTCGTCCAGCACAGCGCCTTCCTGCTGCAATTCACGGAGGATCCGGCGGCATTGAAGCTTTTCACCAACTCGGAATGCAACCCCGCCGAAGCCAACGCCATCGCCTCCAACATGGTCATCGCCTTCGACGAAGCCGGCTTTGCGGTCAACCCCTCAGGGAAATACACCCTCTCCCAGAATGACGATCAGACGCTCAATCTCGTATTCGCATAAAAGACCGCATTTCCAGCGCCCCGAAATCCGTCTGATCCCTCAAATCTGACGGATTTTTGTTTTGTGGTCCGATTCCTTTACATTTTTTTCCTCCCCAATCCCGCCGTGGAAATAAATGTCGGAATTACGCTTAACCTCTTGTTTTGCGGATGGTTGAACCTTCGTCGCGTTAGAACCAAAAACCATGCCGACAATTATTTCCGAACGCACCGCTCTCCTCGCGCCTCACATCTCACGCTTCACACATTTCCCTATCAACTATCAACCAACAACTTGCACCAGCAGCGCGCCTGCTCTGCGCTCCGCTGGCACACCTGCTGCAATAGAGGGTGGCATCAATTGGATAACGGGATATCTGACAAAATGATTACGGACATAATAATTAAGAACACCGGCTCTTCAGGAAATCATTCTGTCCCTAATTATTATGTAAAAAGCCTACTCGCACTGAGCAGAGATCACAGATGAGCAACGAAACGATCAACCTATTGGAGAAGCGCAAGCGCCAAGTCTACGAAGGCGGCGAGTTTGCCATGGAGGCGGAAAAGCAGAGCCTCGCGGGTGCCGTCAGCCAGCGCTCCTGCAGCTTCTGCGGATCGCGCGTGGTGCTCTACCCGATCGCCGATGCGATCCACGTGGTGCATGGTCCGATCGGCTGTGCGTCCTACACCTGGGATATCCGCGGCGCGCTCTCCTCCGGCCCCGAGCTGCACCGGCTGAGCTTCTCGACCGACATGAACGAGAAGGACGTCATCTATGGTGGCGCCGACAAGCTCTACCACGCGTTGATCGAACTGATCGAGGAGTATGCCCCAAAGGCGGCCTTCGTCTATTCCACCTGCATCGTCGGCGTGATCGGCGACGATGTGGTGGCCATCTGCAAGAAGGTCTCAACCGAAAAGGGCATCCCGGTCATCGCGGTCGACTCCGAGGGCTTCAAGGGCTCGAAGAAGGAAGGCTACAAGGCCGCTTGTGACGCCCTTTTCAGTATTGTTGGCACCGACGACGTGAAGGAAAAGATTCCCAACTCCATCAACATTCTCGGCGACTTCAACCTAGCCGGCGAGCTGTGGATCATCAAGGACTACTATGAGCGCATGGGCGTCAACGTAGTGTGCACCATTTCCGGCGACGGACGCGTCGACGACATTCGAAAGGCGCACCGCGCGCACTTGAACATCGTCCAGTGTTCCGGCTCGGTCATGAACCTGGCGAAGATGCTCGAACATGAGTACGGCACTCCGAGCGCCCGCGCTTCGTACTTCGGCATCGAGGACATGTCGAAGGCTCTCTACGATGTGGCCGATTTTTTCGACGACGATGAAATGCGCGCGGCGGCGCAGCGCGTGATTAAGGAAGAAGTATCGAAACTAATGCCTCTGCTGCTGCCCTACCGGAAAGATCTGAAAGGGAAAAAGGCCGCGGTCTATACCGGCGGTGCCTTTAAGGTCTTTTCACTGGTCCGCTCGCTGCGGACGCTGGGCATGAGCGTGGTCGTGGCCGGGTCGCAGACGGGATCGGTGGAGGACTACAAGCTCCTGACCGAACTCTGCGATCCGGGAACGGTGATCGTCGATGATACCAACCCGCTCGAACTCGCCAAGTTCATCAAGGAAAAGGATGTCGACCTGTTTATCGGCGGTGTCAAGGAACGACCCATCGCCTACAAGCTCGGGGTCGGTTTCTGCGACCACAACCACGAACGCAAGGAAGCGCTCGCCGGATTCATCGGCATGCTCAACTTTGCCAAGGAAGTCCATTCCTCCGTCATGAGCCCCGTCTGGCAGTTTGCGCCACGGCGTGCCAATAGGAACTAAGCGATGAGATTTAAACACAAAGACACCAGGGAAACCAAGAGTCATAGAGGCAGTGCCTTCGTGATCTTCGTGTCTTCGTGTTCAACAATTGACTTTTTCGGGAGGGCCAAATGAGCTGCGAATGCGGAAACACCTGCGGCCCGACAAGCGCCTGCACCGCCGCCGACAAGGCCAAGTGCGGATGCGGACCCGATTTGAAATCGGAAATCGGAAATCGAAGATCAGAAATATCTCTCACCGGAAAACATTTCACCGCGACCCGCAACGCCTGCAAGCTTTGCGCTCCCCTGGGAGCCTGCCTCGCCTTTCGCGGCATCGAAGGATGCCTGCCCTTTCTCCACGGCTCCCAAGGCTGCGCAACCTACATCCGCCGCTATCTGATCAGCCATTTCCGCGAACCGATGGACATCGCCTCCTCCAGCTTTGGCGAGGACAGCGTGGTCTTCGGCGGCCGCCGCAATCTTTTCGAAGGATTGGCGCACGTCATCGAGGGATACCATCCCCAGGTGCTCGGGATCGCCACCACCTGCCTCGCGGAAACCATCGGCGACGATGTTTCCATGTATGTGAAGGAATTCATCTCCGAAAAGCGCAACAGCTTGGCGTTGCCCCACATCCTTCAGGTTTCGACCCCGAGCTACTCCGGCAGCCACGCGGACGGCTACCATTGGGCGGTGCGCGCCATTGTCGAACAGCTGGCGGTGGACGGCCCCAACGAAAGATTCATCGGCGTCTTGCCGGGCATGCTTTCCCCCGCCGATCTTCGCCACCTTCGCGAGATCCTGACCGACTTCGGCATGCCGTTCTCGATTGTCCCCGACTATTCGGACCCGCTCGACGGCCCGGTCTGGCACGACTACCACCGCATCCCGTTCGGCGGCACCCCGGTTCACGAAATCAGCAAGCTCGGAAGAGCGGCGGCGGTGATCGAGCTGGCCTCCACCATCCTGCCGAAACAGTCGGCGGCCACCCTGCTCGACGAAAGGTTTTCCACGGCGGCCTTCCGCGTCGGACTCCCGATCGGCATCCGCCAGTCGGACGCCTTCTTCAAGGTGCTGGAACAAATTACCGGAAGGCCAACGCCGAACAACCATGCCGCCGAACGTGGACGATTGATCGATGCCTACGTCGACGGCCATAAGTATACGTTCGGAAAGAAGGTGGTGATCTTCGGCGAAGAGGATTTCGTGGTCGGCATCGCCGCCTTCTGCGCCGAGATCGGACTCAAACCCGTCCTCTGCGCCTCCGGCGGGAAGAGCGGAAATCTCAAGGAATGCGTCCTCGCCGCCGCACCGGAAATTGATCCGGAAACCCCCATTCTCGAAGCCGTTGATTTCGCCGAAATCGGCGAAGCCGTGAAACAACTGAATCCCGACCTCCTCATTGGGAACAGCAAAGGCTTCTCCATCAGCCGCGCAGCCGGCACCCCGCTGATTCGGGTAGGATTCCCCATCCATGACCGAATCAGCGGGTCTCGCTCCCTCCATATCGGATACCGGGGCGCGCAGCGGCTTTTCGACACCATCGTGGACAAGCTCATGGAGCTAAAACAAGAAAGCAACGACATCGGATACACCTACATCTGAAATATGAAACTTGAAATTGGAAACCTGAAACGCCAACGCCGCATGAGTTCAACAAATCGGAAATCGGAAATCGGAAATCAAAAATCGGAAATAAGAAATACCATGACCCTGGACCTCTCAAAACACCCCTGTTTCAACCCCGATGTGAAGGGCAAATATGGCCGCGTCCACGTTCCGGTGGCGCCGAAATGCAACATCCAGTGCGGCTATTGCAACCGCAAGTATGATTGCGTCAACGAGAGTCGTCCGGGCGTCACGAGCAACCTGCTTTCACCGGGGCAGGCGGCCTATTATGTCACGCAGCTCGTCGACATGAAGAAGCCGATCTCCGTCGTGGGCATCGCGGGACCGGGCGATCCCTTTGCCAACCCGGAAGAGACGATGGAAACGCTGCGCCTGATCCGTAAGCGCTATCCGGACATGCTGCTGTGTGTCTCCACCAACGGACTCGGCCTCGGCCCATACATTGCTGAGCTTGCCGAACTGGAAGTCAGCCACGTCACCATCACCTTGAACGCCATCGACCCGGAAATCGGCAAGAACATCTATTCCTGGGTGCGCGACGGAAAGAAGCCTCTGCGTGGCATCGAAGCCGACGAGCTGCTGCTCAAGCGTCAGGTGCAGGCGATCAAGTCCATCAAGTCGCATGGTCTGACGCTAAAGATCAACACCATACTGATTCCCGGAGTGAACGATCATCACATCGGCGATATTGCCGAGTTCGTCAAAGCCGAGGGAGCCGACCTGCACAACATTATCCCGATGTGCCCCGTGCAAGACACTATGTTCGAAGATATCGAGGAGCCGACACCCGCCATGATCCATGCCGCGCGCGAAGTCGCGGGGGCCCATCTGCCTCAGATGACCCATTGTCAGCGCTGCCGGGCCGATGCCTGTGGGTTGCTGTGCGAAGGAACCACGCAGGAGACGCTCGAAATGATCCAGGATGCGGCCAACGCGCCGATCAATCCCGAGGAGGACCGGCCTTATGTCGCGATTGCAACGCGCGAGGGCGTGCTCGTCAACCAGCACCTCGGCGAGGCGGAATCCCTCTCGATCTACGCGGAGCAGAACGGCTTGTTCGTGGAAATCGAGAGCCGCATCACGCCCTACCCCGGTGCCGGCGATCAACGCTGGACCGAGCTGGCGAGTCTGACCTCCGACTGCCGCGCCCTGTTGGTATCCGGCGTTGGACCCAAGCCGACGCGCATCCTCGAAAACTCGGGGATCAAGGTGATCGTGATGGAGGGACTGATCGACGAGGCGCTCTTCAGGATCTATTCCGGGGAGGAAATCCGCTCGCCCATTCGCAAGACGATGTGCGGCGACAAATGTTCCGGCACGGGGAACGGCTGCGGGTAGCGTGAAACCTGAAATTTGAAACTTGAAACCTGAACAATTAACAGTGAAAGGCCAACGCCGACTGAGTTCCACAAATCGGAAATCAAAAATCGGCAATCGGCAATAAGGAGACCAAACATGCCAATAGCAAAACCGGAAATGCACTTCTTCATCTGCAACTCGTATCGCGTTGCGGGAGAAGCCAAGGGCGTCTGTAACACCAAGGGCGCGGGCGATCTGCTCGCCTATCTCGAAACCGAAATTCTCGATCGCGGCCTCGACGCACAAGTGACCGGATGCGGTTGCCTGAAGGTCTGCACGGAGGGGCCGGTCATGGTCCTGTATCCGGAAGGGATATGGTTCGGACATGTCACCCAGGACAAGCTCGACCACATCCTCGACGCCATTGAAGAAGGAGAGGACACCAGCGAGTATGAACTCGACTAATCAACCCGAAGCCCATCCCGGCGGCACGTATTGCGGTACGCGCGATGGCCGCTGGGTCAAGGCGGTGAAGGATTATGTGAAGAGTCTGGACTATGGCGAAGTGACGGTCGTGGTGCACGACGGCCACGTGGTCCAGGTGCAGAAAACCGAGAAGGTCCGTTTCAACTAATGAAACGAATCCTACCGGACCACCGAAGGAACAAAAACAGAGCCGTTTATGTACGCGATTTCGAACAATCCTACAGGGATGTCTCAAAAAACGCAAAAACCGCCGGGGGTACATCTTGTGCTATGGAGAAACGCATGAATACCGCACATGATAACACGGTCACGCTCAACTTGATCGGAACCATCCGAACGCCACACCAAACCCTGGATAATATTCCGGTGCAGCCGGTCGGAGGAGCGGAAATCGAAGGCGTGGCGGAAGTGTTTCCCGAATATGCCGATGGACTGGTCGATCTCGACGGATTTACCCACGCCATGCTCATCTTCCACCTGCATCGAATGAAACCGGGATTCAGTCTGATGATCACCCCGTTCATGGACGACAAGCCGCATGGCGTTTTCGCCACGCGCTCCCCGCGCCGCCCTGCGGCCATTGGCGTTTCGACGGTGCGCGTTAAACGGGTCGACGGAAACCGGCTTTATTTTACCGGAGCCGACATGCTCGACGGATCGCCGCTGATCGATATCAAACCCTTTTTCAAGCACGTCGACAACCAGCCGGATGCCGTTAGCGGTTGGCTGGAGACGAAGGAACCAACGATGGTTCAAACCCACCGGTCAGACAGCCGGTTTGCATAGGAGCTGGATTGAATTTTGCCTACCGGACTTCCGGCGGCGTCGAAAACATAAGCAGGTTAACGCTTCCCGACCACGGGTGACGCAGCCGGAGACCGAAAATGAAATGGAACATAAAACGAATCGCCATGGCAACCACCATCATAGCGAGCGCCGCAACATCACAGGCGTGGGATGCCTCCGAAAACCAGATTTGGCTGGATGGATCGGTTTGTGGAAAGGTTTTGGACAAGCTTACGCTCAAGATGACCGAGCAGATGCGCTACAAGAACGAGGGCGACTTCTACTACTACCACCATTCGGACGTCATGTTGACCTACACCATGACGAAAAATTGGAGTATCGCACCGGGCTTCCGCCACATGTCGTCGGCCAATGCAAAGCAGGTCTGGAGCGACAAGGAAATGTACCACCTCAATCTGAATCACAAGGTTTCGATGCTGGGGGTCGATCTGAAGTCGCGGTTTCGGCTGACCTATACCGACGCCGATAAGACGGACTATCTGGCCGACGTTCGACCGGAATTCACCCTGACGCCCTCGAAGGGATTCACGGGATGGAAACTCATGCCGTTCCTCTCAGACGAAATCATGTACAACCTGAACGAGGTCCATCTCTACCGGAACCGCGCCAGCACCGGGCTCATGCTCTCCCCCATGAAAGGGCTGTCGCTCAAGCTGTTCGTGATGCATGAAAACACCCAGAAGACCGAGGAGGGCGATTTCAACGAAAACTTTAACTATGGCGTGTTTGCCGGCTATAAATTCTAGGAGAACCTCATCATGAAAAAAATACTCATCCAGCTGACAGCCATCGTTTTGTTTTCCCTTCGGGCCTCGGCCGAAATCATGGTCTTCTCCGCCGCCAGCACGACCGACGTTATGAAGGAACTGGCCGCCGGCTACAAGGCGTCCGGCGGCGAGGAGGTCAGATTCAACTTTGCGTCGTCCGGCGATCTGGCACGCCAGATCGAAGCCGGAGCCCCGGCCCAGCTCTTCCTTTCGGCCAACACGAAATGGATGGATTATTTGGCGGAGAAGAAACTGCTGATCGATGACACCCGGACAAACCTCGTCATGAATACGCTGGTCCTGATCACCCCGAAAAACAGCACAATGACCTACGAAGCCTTCCCCGCAAACCTCAAGGGCATGCTGGCCGTTGGCGATTTCAAAAGTGTGCCGGCGGGAACCTATGCCGAGGCGTCGCTCAAATCGCTGGGCTGGCTTGACAAGGTCCAGGGAAAGCTGGTGAAGGGGTCCAACGTCCGTACCGTGCTGATGTATGTCGAGCGGGGTGAAGTCGACGCAGGCATCGTCTACCGAACCGACGCCATCCAGTCGGACAAGGTCAAGATCACTGGAATCTTCCCCGACGGATCGCACCCCGAGATCGTCTACCCTGCGGCCTGCCTGAAAGGCGGAGATGCCGCAAAGGGATTCCTGACCTTCATCCAGTCGGATGCCGCCAAGGTGATCTGGGAAAAATATGGCTTCGTGCCGCCACCCAGCCGAAAGACGGAAGGAGATGAAGGATGAAGGAACTGACGCCCGCGGAATGGATGGCCATCTGGCTTTCGGTCAAGGTGGCCATCTGGGTGGCCATGCTCACGGCCATTCCAGCCATTGCACTGGGATGGCTGCTCGCCCGGAAAAACTTTCATGGTAAGGTGCTTCTGGAAAGCATCATCCACGCTCCGCTGGTGGTTCCCCCGGTAGTGACCGGCTATCTGCTCCTGCTGCTCTTCGGGCGGAACGGATGGATTGGCCGGCCACTCAACGAGTGGTTCGGTCTCCGGCTGGTCTTTACCTGGCAGGGCGCGGTACTGGCTTCGGCCATCGTGGCCCTGCCGCTGGCGGTCCGCTCCGTTCGCTTGGCGATTTCGCTGGTGGACAAGCATTTGGAGGAAGCCGCGCGTACGCTCGGCTATCCCCCGATGCGCGTATTCCTCCGGATAACGTTTCCACTCGCCTGGCCCGGCATCCTTGCCGGAATCCTGCTGGCGTTTTCCCGCAGCCTCGGTGAATTCGGCGCCACGATCACCTTTGCCGGGAATGTGGAAGGCATGACACAAACCCTGCCGCTGGCCATCTATTCGGCGCTTCAGGTTCCCGGCGAAGAAACGATCGCTATGCGCCTGGTGCTCTGTTCGCTGATCCTCTGCTTTGCCAGCCTGCTGGTTTCTGAATGGCTTACGCGACGCTCTAAACGAAAACTGGAGGGCGTTGCATGAATCTGCACGTGGACATCTATCTGAAACAGGGTCGTTTCTTGTTGGATGTAAACATGCGCTGCCTCGACTCGGCGCTGGGCATCTTTGGTCCATCGGGCTGCGGCAAGAGCACGCTCTTCCGCGCCATCGCGGGATTAGTCAAACCGGACGGCGGCCATATGGAGCTGAACGGCAAGACCCTGTTCGATGCAGACCGGGGCATCTTCGTTCCGCCGCACCGGAGAAACATTGGACTGGTTTTCCAGGATGCTCGCCTCTTCCCCCATTGGTCTGTCGAACAAAACCTGCGCGCCGGCGAGTGCATGAAGAAGCGCGTCGAAAAACGCCCGTTCGGGTTTGACGACATTGTCGAGCTGCTGGACATCGCCCATCTGATCGGTCGCTCTACGGAACAGCTCTCCGGCGGCGAAAAGCAACGAATCGCGATCGGACGTACCCTGCTGTCCAACCCCCAGCTGCTGCTGATGGATGAACCGGTCACCGGTCTGGATGTCTCGCTCAAGATGCAGATCCTGCCATTCCTCGCCAAGGTGCACCGTACCCTGAAAATCCCGACGATCCTGATCAGCCACGACCTCGGCGAAATCCTTCAACTCACCGACAACCTGCTGCTTATGCGCGACGGATCGGTTGTCGGAAACGGTTCGCTGGAAAAGCTGGTCGCCTCTCCCAAAACCTTGAAGGAGCTGAAAGGCGCCGACCTGACCAACCTGCTCGATACCCAGGTTTACCGCCACGATCCGGAACGTGGAGTGACCTTGCTGTCCCTGCCCTCCGGTGAACACCGTCTCGAAATGGAACTGCTGCATTCGGTCCCCGAAGGACAGCGGCTGAGCATCGGAATCGCCGCCAACCAGATCGCCCTCGCGCCCCATCGGATCGAAGCCATTTCCATGCGCAACCAGCTCCCCGGACAGGTGCGCAGCATAACCCACTCGTCCGACCGTTCCCTTTGCGGGATCGATACCGCCGCCGGCCCCCTGTTCGTAGAAATCACCCCCGGAACCGAAAAGGAAATGATGCTCAAAGAAGGCTCCGAAATCTGGATCCTGTTCAAGAGCCGCGCAATCCAACCCATGGGAATCCTTCCATGAACATTCCTCCAACGCATTTTTCACCACAGAGGTCACTGAGGCTCACGAAGATAGCGGGAAGTTGCAGGAAAAGCTGCGGGCATCGAAATAGGCGGAAGACATCATTTACCGCGCTGCTTCTGAAACAGCGTTCGAACGGTGATAGGACCTCGCCCATTCGTAGAAATCCCGTCAATGTTTAATGTATAGATGCGATCCCGTTGCCCACTCCGCGTTCTTTCCAAAAACCCGGCATTCCACAAGGCTTCCGGCATACTTCGGCCATAAGGCCCGCTCTTTGTCCGACATTCTCCTTTTCATCGACTATTGATCCATGCAGTCTGCCTATCATATGGAAAAAGCCATGGTAAGGAAATAGATAGGCAGATGCCGTTTCTGCCTAATCAAATGTCCAGTGAAATAAAATATGGATCCAATAGAAACAACTGCAATCATCGGAGTAGCTCTGACGATATTCATCCCAATGTTAATGCGTTTGCCTTCGGAACAAAAACGTTACCAACGAATGGATGACCGAAAATTAATTGATACGCGTGTCAAGGCTCGCATGATGCGCGGGGTTATGCTCGCAATTGCGTTCCTAGGACCGATCCCACTCTCCTTTGTGTTTGGAATGATTAAAAACCCAGCAGTCAGTAAAACCTTCATTTGCGTGATAATCGCTACCGTCATGTGCGGAGTGATGGGCTTCTGGATTTTTTTTGAAATGATCCGCCAAGTAACCACTGAATTAGAAACTAGAGAATTAGAACAAAAGAAAAACACTGAACCAGCGAATTGAGAATCGACGCTGTAACCGCTGCGCGTTTAGCGCGTCTTATTCGATTCGTTGGTATAATAAAAAATATGAACAAGTATCCTAAAAGATTGATCATAGCCTGTGTCGTATTTTTACTCGGAGCAATTTTGGATCTGGTCATTCCGTTGATCAATTTTTCAGCTATTCAAAATTCGATTTCAGATAAACCCAACGCATAGATTGCTGGAGTTTGGTTCCGCATCATTGCTCCACAATTGTTACTTATTTATGGAGCAATCGGCGTTTGGAAAGGAAAAGCAAAAGGAAGAAAAATTGCACTAATCGGACTACTACTTGGCTTGTGGCCATCAGCACAAGATTTCTACCGAGGGTTTCTGCAATCGGAACCAGCCAAACTGGCTCTTCCCATTTTCATGCGTCCTTTCGTATCATTTCAAGAACGCAAATTCCACTTAAACTAGTGGTCCGAAAATCGGGGGTAACCGCAAAGTACAGCTTACTTAAGACGATAGGGTCAGGCCGCCTAATTCGTCATTTTGCTTTTCAGATCGCATAGTGCTTCCTCTTTCGAAAAGATCGGGACGGTTATTTATCCCAGCAGGATCTTCGGACTTGAAAACCGATAGACGGCAGTGCGGCGGTCGCCGGTGCGGGATAGGGTTCCGGCATCGAAATCAGGGACTCCTCCAAATGGGCTGCCGAAAGCTGATAGACGGAAATAAATGTCGGAGTTTCATGCAAGCTGTTTTTTCATGCGATGTTGTGAACGTCACCTTCTCGAACACCCTCACGCTTCGACATTTATTTCCGAACTATCCACCTAGCCAACGCATCAACCGTCACGCTTCACGCCGCTTCTTATCATCTTGCAACAAGCCACTTGCACACCAAACAGGGCAGCGCGCACCGCGTGATGGCACACTGAATGCATTAGGCGCGAACCATGAAGAAGCCCTATTTGATCGATACGACGTTGCGCGACGGGGAACAGATGCCGGGAACGGTGTTCACGCGCGAGGAAAAGCTTAAGATCGCGGCGGCGCTGGCGGAGGTCGGCGTGGGCGAGATCGAGGCGGGCATTCCGGTCATGGGTCCGACGGAGCAGGAGGATATTGCTGCAATCCTAGCGCTGGAACTTCCGTGCCGGATCACGGGATGGTGCCGCGCCGCGATGGTCGATCTCGACGCCGCCGAAGCCGCCGGACTTGAATGCGTACACCTTTCCTTTCCCATGTCGGACCATCATTTCCATGCACTCGGCAAGGACCCCGCGTGGGTGTTCAATACGCTCGAACGGATACTGCCAGAGGCACTTGAACGTTTTTCCTACGTTTCCGTAGGTGCGCAGGACGCCGCCCGCGCCGACCGAGAGCTCCTTTTTGCCTTTGCCCGGCGCGTGGGTGAACTTGGAGGCCATCGGCTGCGCATTGCCGATACGGTCGGCGTGATGAACCCGTTCCAGACCGTCGCGATGTTCAAGGAACTCAAGGCGGTTGTGCCGACGCTGGAACTGGCCTTCCACGCCCACAACGATCTGGGGATGGCTACGGCCAACACGCTCGCAGCGTTTGAGGGCGGGGCCATCGCCGCCGACGTGACGGCCACCGGCATTGGCGAACGGGCCGGAAATGCGGCTCTTGAGCAGGTGGCCATGGTCGTACCGACGGTGGGCATTAAGCTGGAAAAACTATCGCCGATCTGCGAACTGGTTTTAACCTCCGCAGGCATTGCGCCCCCAACCTGCGCCCCGCTGATCGGTAAGAACGTTTTCCGCCACGAATCCGGCATCCATGTGCATGCTTTGCTGAATAACAGAAAGGCCTATGAACCTTTTTCGGCATCGGATATCGGACGAACAGACAACACCGATATCGTGATCGGCCTCCATTCCGGCGAAGCGGCACTGCGGCATGCCCTGCAAAAGCTCGACATTCATCCGGGGAATGAACCACTCGGCTGGCTGCTTAACCGCATCAAGAGCCACTCCCTAAGAACGAAACAACCCATCGGACCACGCGAACTCAAGCATTTCTATTATGAATGACCCGCAATCCCGAACCTGTCCGTACTGTGGTTCCAACCGGCTTGTTGCGCGAATGGACCGTCGCAAGGTATTCATCAATCAAGCCGGGCAGCGCATCCCGCTGTTGACCGTCCATCTGGCCAGCAAGCAACCGGTCATGGAAGAACGCAGCATTACCTACAGCTGCACTTGCTCCTGGACGGGAAACAGGGAGGAGCTGGAGCCAAACCCATAGGAATGCTATTTGGTACGGTTTGTGCGTCTAAGCCAACAAGCATGTTTTATCCATGCCATTTGATACATTTTTGAAACAATATCCCCTAAACGATGAATTGCCGATGCCAAATTGTAAGTATGACGATCCCAAGCTGTGCGATACCCGCCACATCAACGAACTCGAAACGCTGGCGAAAATCGCCCGCATCCTCTCCCGCAAATCGAAGCAGGAAGAGGTCTTCCTCGAGATAATCGATGTGCTGGAGCAACGCCATGATGTACAGCGAATAACCATTATGCTGCTCACGATCGATGGGCGTGAGCTGCGGGTCGAGGCGGTCAAGGACCAGACCGTGCAGCAAGCGGAAGGAAAAGCCTATCGTCGCGGCGAAGGAATCACAGGAAAAGTGCTCGAAACCGGACAGCCCCGGATTGTCCCGCTGGTCTCCGACGAACCCCGCTTCAAGGGACGTCTGCATAACCGTTCCGACGAGCCGCTGAGCTTTATCTGCGTCCCGATCACCGTCGAAAACGAAACGGTCGGCACCCTCTCGGCCGACTGTCCGGCCCGGGGCCTTCCGGCCTTGGAGGAGTTGCAGCGATTCATGTCGATCGTGGCGACCATCATCGCCAACGATGTCAGTGCGCGCCGCATCGCCCGCATGGAGCGGCAGGCGTTGGAGACGGAAAACCTGCGCCTGCGGGAAGCGATGATGGCCAAGTTCCAGCCCGAAAACATGATCGGAAACTCCCATTTGATGCAGGAGGTCTACACGCACATCCATCAGGTGGCCGTGACCGATACCACGGTCCTGATCCGGGGCGAATCGGGAACCGGGAAGGAATTGGTTGCATCGGCCATTCACTATAGCGGCAACCGTGCAAAAAGACCTTTCGTGAAGGTAAACTGCGCCGCATTGAATGAAAACCTATTGGAAAGCGAACTGTTTGGACATGAAAAGGGCGCCTTTACCGGAGCGCTGCAAACCCGTATCGGCCGTGTTCAGGAGGCCGAAGGCGGCACGCTGTTCCTCGACGAAATCGGTGATTTTTCCCCGGCCATCCAAGTCAAGCTGCTGCGCGTGCTGCAGGAACGCACCTATGAACGCGTGGGCAGCAACGAGTCGCGCAAGGCCAATGTCCGCATCATCGCGGCGACCAATGCCGATATGGAATCCGCCATTGTTGAAAACCGGTTCCGGCAGGATCTCTTCTATCGGATCAACGTCTTCCCCATCCATCTCCCGCCCCTTCGGGCACGCAAGGATGACGTGCTCCTTTTGACCAATTTTTTCATCCAGAAATATTCGAAGCAAATGAATGTCGAGATCAGGCGGATCAGCACACCGGCCATCAACATGCTCATGGCCTACCACTGGCCGGGCAATGTCCGCGAACTGGAAAACACGATCGAGTATGCGGTCCTCATGGGCCGCGAGGATGGCGTCATCCATGGACACGATCTTCCGCCCACCCTCCAAACTCCGATCGCCATCGCCGCCACAGGAAGCATGAAGCATACGCTCAAGGCCCGGGTCGCTATGCTGGAGAGGGATCTTATCGTCGACTCCCTCAAACGCCACAAGGGAACCATCAGTGCCGCCGCCCGCGAACTGGGCATCACCGAGCGCATGGTCCGCTACAAGATCCAGAACCTCGATATCGATTACGAAACCCTGTTCAGGAAACGCCGAAAAAGAAGGAACAACCAGACCCATTAACAACCCAATAGAAAGCAGCGCCATGGAAATTCGAGCAGCAACCCAACACGATATCCCCGCAATGGCCGAACTCCTGCACCAGCTTTTTGCCATTGAAATCGATTTTGTCCCGGACTACGCGAAGCAGACCCGGGGGCTCCAACTCTTGCTGAAGCAGCCGTCCGCCAAGCTGTTCGTGGCCGATCTCGATGGCGAAGTCGTCGGCATGTGCACGATCCAGATCATCATATCGACCGCCATGGGCAAAGAGGTAGGCGCCATGGAGGACGTCGTTGTGCATGTCGGGCATCGGGGCAAGGGAATCGGATCCGCGCTGATGTATGCCGCCCAGCAGTGGGCGCACATGGAAGGCCTTGCCCGGCTGCAACTGCGCGCCGACAAGGACAACGCCCCGGCGTTGTGTTTCTACCGCCTGCAGGGATGGAAAAAGACCAACCTGATAGAATGGATAAAACCACTTTGAATTCCGGGCCATCCCCGGGCTTTCCGCAGCCGAAGCGACGCTCTTTGGAGCACGCCTTTTGGCACAATGGATTGCAAACCAGCCGTCGATCTAATTGTCGTTTTTAGGATCGAACAGAAAAAGACGGGCTATGCACCTTTCCGTTTTTCGCGCCGTTGCGGTTGAGATCCATCTCCCCATCGAAAATTATCCTGCGCTTAAATCATTTTGTCCAAGATCATTCTGCCTGAATCCGTGCACGGTAGACTGTAAATTAAAATGCCCCATTGGGAAAAGTAGTGCCCCATGCCAGAATGGACCTTTCTTCGAGCCCTTTCCAACTTCGGAGTAAAAAACTATTGTAGCAAGCGCGATTCAATCTTCTTCACTGCAGCGCGCGATGCCGTATGAAGCCGTATCTCCGAGGAGGATGAATTTGGCTCGCAGAGCCAACGCTACAACAATGATGACTCCGGTTGCCCTCTTCTTCACGCAACAAAGCCGTCGCGCCTGCGACGATGCAGATTTTCAGAAGAATGATGCAATCCCTTGGAACGTATCTCACTTTTACCACCGCCTCCTCTGGCTGATTGCGTTCGGCGATATCCACAACAAAAACAGCGCAGTAGATTTTTTTTCAAAATCAAGGTTGGACGAACGGGAGGAGTCCTCTATATTCCCGCCTTTCCCAACTCAAAAAAGGAAAAGGATTTATGAATAAATTGGTAATCGGACTACCCAAGGGCAGCCTGCAGGAGTCGACCTACGAACTGTTTAAGAAAGCTGGATTCAGTATCAAAGGGGGATCGCGCTCCTATTTTCCATCGATCGATGACGACGAAATTGAACTACGGATTCTCCGTGCACAGGAAATGAGCCGCTATGTTGAACACGGCATGCTCGACGCAGGGATTGCCGGGCTGGATTGGATCGAGGCCAACGGCTCCGATGTGGTTGACCTGTGCAGCCTCGTCTATTCCAAACAGAGCAAACGCCCGGTACGCTGGGTGCTGGCGGTGCCGAACGACTCCGACATCAACTCGGTGAAGGATCTGGAAGGCAAACGAATTGCCACCGAAGGCGTGGGCATCGTTGAGCGCTGGCTGGAACGCAACGGCGTTAAGGCCGAAGTGGAGTTTTCGTGGGGGGCCACCGAAGTCAAGGTACCGGATTTTGTGGATGCCATTGTGGACATCACCGAAACCGGCAGCTCGCTGAAAGCCAACAACCTGCGCATCGTGGATACCCTGATGGAGTCGTACACGAAGTTTTTCTGCTCCAAGGATGCCTGGGCAGATGAGTGGAAAAAAGCCAAACTCGAGAAGATTGCTCTTCTCCTGAAGGCTGCTCTGGACGCAGCAGATAAAGTGCTCCTTAAGCTCAACGTTAACGCAGATAACCTTGAAAAGGTCAAAGCACTGCTGCCGGCGCTGCACTCTCCCACGGTGAACCCGCTGTCGGATGAGGGCTGGTTTGCGGTCGAAACCGTCGTGGACGAATCGATCGTCCGGGAAATCATTCCCGATCTGAAGGCCAACGGTGCTGAAGGAATTATTGAAATTAGCTTGAACAAAATTGTGGCGTAACTATTGTAGGTGCCCTTTTGAGAAGAAACCGGAGAATATCATGGGAACCATTAAAAAATGGCGTAGAAAAAAGATGTCGAACCACAAACGGCGTAAGCGTCGTCGCGCGGACCGGCATAAGAAGAAATAAGCATTTCTGTGCTTAATGATTTAAAGGCCGTACCCTTTCGGACGGCCTTGCGCTTTAATCCTTGGAAACCCGACGTTTTTAAGGATTTTTTCGTGTGTTCAGGCTAAAGTCTGCCCAGCGGAAAGCGGTCGCCCATTAAGAAATGCAGCGGAAGGCATCCGCCCCTTACCGACAGGTTGAACTTCCGTGAGGCGCAGCGCGCCCTCACCGGTCGCCACCAGCAACGCATCGTCGAGCAGTTCGCCCGGCGCCCCGGCTCCATTTTCCAGATCAGCCGCCCAGACTTTGAGCGGACTGCCGTCCGGCAACTGGCAAAAGCTCCCCGGCCAGGGATTAAACGCACGAATTCGATTACGAAGCGTTTCTGCAGAAAGTGTCCAATCGATCTGCCCATCCTCTTTTATGAGCTTGCGCACTTCAACCACGTCGTCCTCGTTCTGCGGCGTCCGCGTTACCCGACCGAATCGGATATCATCGATGGCTTTGAGCAGCAGCTCTGCACCGAATTCCGCCAGTTTATCGTGCAACGAAGCGGACGTATCGTCGGGATCAACGGGATAGGTTTCCTGCCGCAAAAGATCGCCCGCATCCATTTTCGGGGCCAGATAGATAATGCTCACGCCCGTCACGTGGTCTCCGTTCAGCAGTGCCCACTGGATCGGCGCAGAGCCGCGGTATTTCGGCAACAGCGAGGGATGGACATTGATGGCCTCCTTCGGGGCCAGCTGAATGATTTTGGACGGGATATACTGCCCGTAAGCCACCACCACAAACAGGTCCGGTTTGAGCGCCTCCAGCGCAGCAACGGATTCAGGATCGCCCACCTTTTCAGGCGTCAAAACGGTCAACCCGCGCTGCTCTGCAAAGGCTTTGAGCGGACAAGGCGTAAGGAGGCGTTTGCGACCGGCCGGGCGGTCCGGCTGAGAGACTACGCCGACCACCTCATCCTCCCCGCAGTCGACTATTGCGTTCAGGGAAGGAATCGCCAGCGCAGCTGACCCCATAAAAATGATCCGCATAATGCGCCCCTATTACCCCTCTGACATACTTTCCAGAACTACTTTTCTTGCAGGATCAAGCCACAATATTTCTCCAGGGAGTAAATTGTATGCCGTCCAGCTGGGAAACTGTGCCGGTCGTTGTCTTTCAATAAGACCAAACCACGCCTTCTCATTATTGTCATAGATCGCCGAAAACGGCTTATCCGAAGTAATTCGAGTAAGATAAAATGCACGAATGGCGGAATAGCCTTTACCGACATTCATAAAGTCGACATCGAAGTATTGATCCATCGTCCGAGGCAGCAGCATCGACATCCGATCTCCATACCATGCCGTCGCCCAAGGCATGTCCGTACAGACCACCTCATTGGAATTGACCGAGCCCGCTACCGCCGCAATGTAGGGAGGATAATATGGAGGATACAAATGCTCCGCCCGCGGCGGCATAATGCGCAGAATGCCTGGGATCATGGCCAGCACAACAATAAGTACCTTCAGGCCCTGTTCATACAAGGGAACCCCCAAATCCAGCCGATCAATCAGAATGTAGAAGAACGAGAGTCCGTACAAAATGATGAACGGCCAGAAGGTGTGAAGCATCGCCACAGAAGAATCTGAAAAGAATCCGGCCACCACCACCATCAGGAGCAACGAAATACCAATCCCCCAGCGCAGATAATTCACCTGCGGGCGCATAAAGTGATAAAAGAACGCCACAAGGAACATTGCCGTCAGAATACCGCCGCCGATCGCCGGAACCGCCGCAGCATGATTTTCAGAGTAGGTCCGGACCCATTTTTCCTTCACCTGATCCAAACTCTGGCCAAAGGTAAAATTCGGCTTCAGATCGCGTTCCACAGTATTGTCCGGGAAATCCTGTGTTTCAGACAGGGCCGTATACGCCACCATCCCGAACGGATTCCCGCAAACGCGGACGTTGCGGATCAGCCACGGGGCAATCAGCAAGGAGAAGAGCAACGTAAAGAGAATTACATACCGTGTACCCCCATGGAAACGGCCACTCATCAGCCAAGCGAATAAGCAGAGACCCGGAACCGCTACAATCGAAATATATCGTGTTAGAAAGGCAATCGCAGCAAACAGGATCGACAGGAAAAAGGGGAGCAGCCAACGCACTTTCGACTTTGCGTCCCGTTTGTTCAGCATCGATACAATCATGAAATAAAAAGCAGCCACCATGAAGAAGATTGCCATCGAAATATTCAATCCCGAAATGGAATCCTTCCAGACCAGATCGCTCAAATAATAAATGGTCATCCCGATAAAGCCGATCTCATGAGAAAACATCCGCTTCCCAATCAGCAGCACCATAAAACCGGTCAGGATGGAAAACAGGTGATTGATCGGAAGAATCATCCACTTTTCGGCTTTCAGCCCCGTTTTTGACATATCAACAGCAAACAGATCCGTTCCGGAGGACTTCAACAGGTTAAACCCGGCAGAGAGCAGCGCGGGATAAGCCGGCGGATGAAACAGGTCGGGATGATTCTGAATCTGAGGAGCCCCCCCTCTCTCGTTCATTTTCCACATTGAAAGCGGGCGGACAAACTGGGTGGTCATTCCGTCTTCAATGGACATATTTCGCCCCAGCTGGGCAAAGTCCATCGCTTCATCGGTTTTCAGCCCCCGATACTGAGTTGCGGTATAAATCCCAACCACTAAAAGAAGGACAAGAAAATAGAGCAGGCCCCGAATTATCTTCAGGCCGACTCCCATGTCGATACTGTATACGATGTCGTGAAGTGAGGACTCAAAGGATTTTTTATCGGCCATCTTATCTCCGGT
>JAFGWS010000046.1 GCA_016937035.1 Pontiellaceae bacterium | reverse complement strand
GCTTTTTCCTCCGAGATAACTTATCGGTGATTTCATTGTTCTGACATGCTTCCTTTTGCTACCTTGCGCGCTCAATTGACTATGGCCTGGCACCGTCTACTGTGAAAAGGTTATTCACCCCCATAAATATCGAGAGCAAGCTCAATCCCTCGTTCTCCGAGTTGCTCCATAGAATGAGGCGAGATAGTCAATCCGCGATTATTTGCTTCCAGAAATAATCCTGTAAACAAGTCCACTTGGAAGCGTTCTGTCAGTTTTTTCCTCTGTTGAACGATCAAGATGATCTCCTCCTGCGGACGGTCCGGCGAACCATCCCTACCGATCGTCTACCACGGCTCGCCGAGCGCGCCGCTTGTACCATCGGCAGGAGAAATATTCATGAGTCTACACTTGCGTATTCAGCTTAACCAGTTCATCAGTTTCCACGTTATAAAAGTAGAAGTCTTCTGTCTCTCCGTTATCTTGTGAGATTAGCACTTCATTGTCGTCAATCATTCTATACGAAGAAATGTCTTCCATAATGAGCTTAAGATTGGCTCCGTCATAATCAGATGCGTACAAATTCCGCTGATCGTCCTCACTCAGTGATCCATCATCATTCGTATCTTCATCAACAACGATATACAGGTTTTTACCCAGGGAATAGCTACTGGATTTCACACTTGCCTGTTGATGAGAACAAAAAGCCCAGCCCGCTATAAGTCGGTCTGATTCAAATAATTTACGGCGTTCTCCTGATATGTTAACGAAAAGGATATTTACCACTGAAGGATAACTCCCATTTTCCAACATCGACAGACGAGCTTTAGCAAACCCCAGAGAACCTCGTCTATCAATAGCATCAGATCGCAAGCTGAAAACCAGAACATCCTTGATCTTGCTAACAAAATCAGCCTTCGGCGCTGGAACTGTAATCCCCTCGTCCTCAGAAGTGATAATCTCAACTTTACCCGCCCCCGATGAACTCATGCAGGAACTGCAAATAAGTGCACATACAATCATTGCTGAAAACACTAAACAAAACCGCTCACTTTTTTTGGCCATATACCCATTTCCTTCACGCATGATCTTTTCCCTCCTGCCGTTGAAACTTCGACTCCGTCGGGGCAGGCTGCCGACAGAAGAACAAAACGCGAACAAAGGCTGAACAGACTGCGCCCATTAATCATTAAGACAATATGAGCACAGCAATGAAACCTCAATTCTTTTTCTTCCTTCCCGCGACAAACAGACGAAAAATCACCGTATTTGACGGTTCTCTGTTGCAAGCTCAAGAATGGCTTCACGCCAGCCGCACGGCTTTTCAGCGGAATATTTTTAGCGACCTGCGACACCCTCGCGCACAGCCTGCCCTCTGGAGCGGAAATCCCCGTCGGCATCATCACCGCTCTGCTTGGCGGCCCCTTCTTCGTCTGGCTACTCCTCAGTCGAAAATGACAAAATCACTCGACTTAAAAAAAGCTGCTCAGTCCTCCTGCGGACGGTTCGGCGGACCCTCCATGTCGGTGATCAACCACAAGCCATCAATCAATTTCCTCGTTCCCCCTCCCTCAACTCCATCAGGATACGCCATATATCCGAGATGGTTAAAGCCTCCCATAAAGACCACCAGCACCGAGTTTGTACCGTTCACGGTGATGCGACTAGGCTTCATGTCACGCAAAGTCTCGGGCACGCGCAGATCCGGTTCCATGCTTTCAGATAACTCGATTTCTGTTTCTCCATTGGGTCCCATTGTCCGCATCATTTCTCGGCAGGCATCTAGGACTGCGGCGAAGTCTGCGCTGACAACACGATGATAGGTGTCCTTGATCTCAAGACGAATTGATACAATCGGAACGACAATTATACCAATGAAGGCGATGCCCCCAACTGCCAGAATACTGGTTATTATTTTTGTTTTCCTCTTCATCGTATTTATTCCTTCTTATGGAATGGCCACATTTAAACTGTCCGCGCTTACCGGAACAGGTTTCTTCTGCAGACCGCCGAGAAATGCGGCGCGGCCGATAATCTCTTCAGCACTGACGCCGGCATCGCGCAGTTGACTGATGCTTTCGGAGCGCTGGCGTTTACTGAGCTTTTCGCCCTTTTCATCGCAAATCAGCGGATGGTGAAAATAGGTGGGCGTGGGGTGGTTGAATGCGCGGAACAACTGAATCTGCCGCGCGGTGCTGGCGAGGATATCTTCGCCGCGGATCACCCAATCGACACCTTGGCGAACATCGTCGCACACGCAAGCAAATTGATAGGTCCACTGCCCTTGGCGGTCGCGCAACGAAAAGTCGCCGCACTGCTGTTTTGGAATCTGACGGCAGCGGCCCAGTCGTTCATCCTCAAAGCGGATTTCTCCATCTGGAACGCGGAAACGAACGATGTTGCCCTCCAGCGGAAGTCCTTTCGCGCGGCAGGTTCCGGAATAACACAGCTCCTCGGCATCGACCGGTTGCACAGCGGCAATCTGTTTGCGGGTGCATTCACAGCCGTATACCAACCCTTGCCGCTCCAGTTGATCGAGCATCGTCTGATAATATGCGCCGCAATCGCTCTGCCGGAATTTGGATGCGCCTGCGCAGTTAGCTGCCGTTAGGCCTTCGTCCGGCACAAAGCCCAGCCATTCCATGTTTTCAAGAATGGCCTGCTCATATTCCGGGCGGCGACGCGAAAGGTCATGATCCTCGATGCGGCAAATCACTCGCCCGTTTTTCGTGCGGGCAACGCCCCAGACATAGAGCATGTGGAGTACATGCCCTAAGTGCAGGTATCCGGTCAGACTGGGGGCAAAACGGGTAATCATAATGCACGACAGGCATCAATGAAGGCGCGGACTTTTTCGATATTCTTAACGCCGGGTTCAATCTCTACGCCGGAGCTGATATCAACGCCCCATGGATTGACAGCGGCGACGGCTTCGCCGACGTTTTCCGCCGTCAGGCCGCCGGCCAGCAGAATCGGAACATCCGAGGCGCGAACCAGGTCGTGCGCTTTCGCCCAGTCGCAGGTTTTCCCGGTGCCGCCGATGGTGGCGGGGTCGTAGGAATCGAGCAGGAAGCGGTCAAATTGGAAGCCACGTTCCATAAAATACATTTCGTCAGGCTTCAGTGCTCGCCAGATTTCCAGTCCATGGAAGTGCTTGCGCTCGATACGCCAATTATCCGGCAGCCGATGAATCTGCAGGACGTCGAGCTTGGCTGTGTGGGCAGCATGCCGCAGTTCATCTTCGGTGGGGCTGACGAATACGCCCACCCGTTTTATCCCGTGCGGCGTTTCCCAGCGACCAACGACTTCCGGAGCGATGTAGCGCTTCGATTTCGGCCACTGAACAAAGCCCAGCGCATCGGGTTTTAACGCAGAAATCTGCTCGAGGTCGCCCTCTGAGCAGATTCCGCAGATTTTAACAAAAAGGTCCATCGGTCCTATTCGTCGTCGGCCTCAGGTTCGGAGAGGTCCATTTCAGCAATATCTTCCGCAATTTCGGAAGCGGCTTCGATCGCCATCGCCTTGTTCTCTT
Organism: Pontiellaceae bacterium; assembly: GCA_016937035.1. The sequence continues at coordinate 770 of JAFGWS010000046.1, read as the reverse complement.
CGCTGTTATCGAAGAAGAGCGGATTCTGACCTTCGGCCCATACGATTTCGATATCGTCGATGCCGATGAATCCGAAAGCACCGCGAACCTGACTGGTCAGGGCGTCGCGATCGTCGCCTTCTTTATAGACCCCGCCGGAAGCAACCAACAGCACAACGCTCTTCACCTTGTGCAGCGGCTTGATGCCGTCTTCTTTGCTGATCGAGAAGGTCAGACCGGGGGCAATCACCTGATCCATCCAAGCCTTCATGATGGCCGGAACGCTGAAGTTCCACATCGGCATGGTCAGCACAATGACGTCGGCTTCGTTGAACATTTCGGCCTGTTTGCCAGCATAGTTCAGCGCCATCTCTTCCACCTTGGTGGGTTCATAGCTTTCGTCGAAAACAGGATACCAAGAACGGCGGAACAGCTCGTAGGAATAGAACGGCGGCTTTTCGTCGTATAGATTCACATTGACCAGCTCGGCGTCCGGTTTGAGTTCGATCAGCTTGGCAAAAAAGGCGGCGGCCAGCTGCTTAGAGACCGATTCTTCGGTCGGTTTCGGGTTTGCGCATACATGTAAAATATTCATCACAGAAACTCCTTATTCTCTCCGTTTTAAAGGGTTTTTCTAAATCAGGGTGTAGGTTATAGCCTATTTTGGGAACGTCTTACAATCAATAAGCCGGAAAAGCGATACGTCCCCCAATATTACCGTTTGCACCTCCGCACTGCGGAATTTTGGATCGACATAGGCGGATGTAAGATTTTTCAAAAAATGGGCGGGC
>JAFGWS010000005.1 GCA_016937035.1 Pontiellaceae bacterium | reverse complement strand
TGTGACCTTGAGGCCGAAAGGTGTAAAAGAATTTTACATAAGCAAACCACAAGATACAGACCCGCTTGAGTCAATCAGCTAGCCACGATAAAAATTATACGGACACCATCCTTGATGCCGCTGGAAAATCTGAAGGAAAGTGAACCAGATCCACTTCATTCCTAAACAGGAAGGTGTTGATTTGCAGGGGCAGATTGACTATTAACTTTGCTTTTAGATTTCTTTTGATCCCATATAAAATCTGCGGCCGACCCTATGAATAAAAAATTGATATCCCGTCTCTCAGCACTAATCGGACTTCTGCTCTCCTGCTCCGCCTTTTGTGGATGTGAAGAAAAGAGTGATGCAGCAAAGCAACCCAAACGAGATAAATCACCTTCCCGACCCATCGTTGAATTTGATGGTGAGCGCGCCTTCAAAGAAGTAGTGGATCTGATCGAGTTTAGCCCGCGTGATGCCGGAACGCGCGGAGCAAGTTTGGCGGCAGATCATATTCTCAGTCGTCTGACCGAATTTGGAATTCAGGCAGAGATTGATACGTTCGAAGACAACACTCCACATGGCATTAAGACGTTTCATAACGTGATTGGAAGAATTCATGGAACGGACGGCAACTGGATTATTCTCGGCTCTCATTTTGACACCATGTCGGGAATCGATAATTTTCAAGGAGCAAATGACAGCGGATCAAGCACCGGAGTTCTTCTGGAGTTGGCCCGCATGCTTAAGAAAACCCAACCGCGCACAGGGATTATTTTTGCGTTCTTCGACGGAGAAGAAGCGGTTGCCGGATATGTTCAAGGCGATGGACTCCATGGCAGCCGTCATATGGTCCAACAATTATTGACTTCTGGAGAGTCTCGATTTGTTAAGTCAATGATTCTGATGGATATGATCGGGGACCGCGATCTAAATATAACTGCTCCCAAAAACGGCACCGCGGAACTCAAAAAGGTGCTGCTGCATTCTGCTAATACAGTCGGACTTCGCGATTATGTCAGTCTGATGAACACCGAGATCACGGATGACCACAAGCCTTTTCTGGATGCAGGCATCCCGGCAATCGACCTTATCGACTTCAGGTTTGGTTCTGCACCGGGGCTGAATGACTATTGGCACACAGAAAAAGACCGTTTGGAACACATCTCGGCGGAAAGCCTGAAAATCACGGGAACCATTGTGCTTGAAATGGTTAGAAACCTTGCGTTTGAAACGGACCGATAAATGCGAAGAAACTGAGCAGAATATGGCATCGATGGAGCTTGCCTCAGAGGATCAATCCATTTATATCGATACCTCCTTTTTATAAAAAAACCGGAGAAAAACATGGCCGAAGAACTAAAGCATCTGATTGAACAGATCCAAAAAGAGGGCGTTGATAAAGCCAGAGAAGAGGCCGAAACGATCATCTCCCAGGCAAAGGAAAAAGCCGCCAAAATCCTTCTGGAGGGAGAATCCAAAGCCAAAGAAATCGTGGCCAATGCCAAGACTGAATCGCTGGCATTTTCCGCACGCTCCACGAAGACACTGGAACAGGCTGCACGCGACCTGCTGATTACCGTGGGTCAAGGCTGTACCAAGGTGGTTACAGCCACCCTGGGCAAAAAGGTGGAAGCCGCGCTTTCAGGCGACTTTTTACAGGCGCTCATCCTTAAGGCGATCGAAAACAAGAGCGGCGACCTTACGGTGAGCGTGAGCGAAGCCGACAAAGAAGCCCTCGCTTCCTTCTGCGCAGAGGAAGCCCGCAGGAGCGGCAACGAAATCTCGCTGGAAGCCGACACGGAAATCCTCAGCGGATTTAAAGTGGCCTTTAAGGATCATAATGTTTATCTGGACTATACGGGAGAAGCTATTGCTGAGGCGCTGAGCGCATTCCTCCGGCCGGAGCTGGCAAAGATCGTCAGTTCTGTCGTCCGCGAACAAGCCAACGTCTAACCGGAACTGCCTTATGGCCTACTATTCACTTGTAGCCAGTCTGCCGCACCTCAAGATTGGGGACGAGCCCCCCTTCTCCACGAAGGAGTATGTTGAGAAATGCGCTCAATGGATCACCGAGCGCGAGGTTCGTATTCTGGAACGCATTCTATGGAACGAGCATGCCGATCTGGCCTGCCCCATCTGCAAAAAATGGTTCAATATTGAAACACAGCTGCGTAACGCGATCGCCCGCCACCGCGGACAAAAGCTGGGCGTTGACTTTAAGGAATACCTTCAGCCGCACGGCGGATTCAGCGGACAGGTCGAACAATATGTGACCGATGCGTTTACCCGTAACGATCCGATCGAACTGGAAGAAGAGCTCGACCGAGCACGCTGGCAGATGGCGGAGGAGATGATCGGCCAGGATTCATTCGGCTTCATGAAGGTGGTTGCATACGGCATCCAATTGAGCATTGTTGAACGCTGGAACAACATGGACGTACACACCGGCAAAGAAAAGCTGGAAGCCGTCATCACAACGAATACGGAAAAGGAAGAAACCGCAGACTCCGAGTAGCGCTGCAGTTACTGTTTTTTAGGGATAGAGGATAGACATCATGAGTAAAAACATCGGGAAAATCGTCGGGGTGAACGGCAACCTGCTGAAGGTTGAATTTGAAAACCCCGTTATCCAAAACGAGGTAGCCTACGCCAGTGTCGGCAACGGAGACCTTAAGCTGAAAGCGGAAGTCATCCGTATTCGCGGCAATACAGCCGAGCTGCAGGTGTTTGAAGACACCGTCGGCCTGAAAGTCGGCGATCCGGTTGAATTTACCGGAAACCTGCTCTCTGTGGAACTCGGACCGGGCCTGCTGACGCAGGTTTTCGACGGCCTCCAGAACCCGCTCCCGGCACTGGCGGAAGAGTGCGGATTCTTCCTCCAGCGCGGAACCTACCTCGATCCCCTGCCCCGCGACACCAAATGGGCTTACACACCGACGGCCAAGGTCGGTGACACCGTCATTGCGGGCGATACGTTGGGCACCGTTCCTGAAGGTCTGTTTACGCACCGCATTATGGCCCCGTTCAACCTTCGCGGCAAGTGGACGATCAACAGCGTTAAGGAAGCGGGCGAATACACCGTGACCGAAGTAATCGCAACGCTCAAAGACGACAAGGGCAACACCCGCGACTGTCAGATCATGCAGGTCTGGCCGGTTAAAATGCCGATTAAGTGCTATGCCGAACGCCTGCGCCCAACGGAATCGATGGCGACCAAACAGCGTATCGTCGATACGTTCTTTCCGGTGGCTAAAGGCGGAACCTACTGTATTCCAGGTCCGTTCGGGGCCGGAAAAACCGTTCTCCAACAGGTCACTTCCCGCCATGCGGAAGTGGACGTGGTAATCATTGCCGCCTGCGGCGAACGTGCCGGTGAGGTGGTGGAAACGCTCCGTGAATTTCCAGAGCTGACCGACCCGCGTACCGGAAAATCGCTGATGGAACGTACGCTGATTATTTGTAACACCTCGTCGATGCCGGTGGCCGCTCGTGAAGCGTCGGTTTACACCGGTGTAACGCTGGCGGAATATTACCGCCAAATGGGCCTCGACGTTCTTCTGCTGGCCGACTCCACTTCCCGCTGGGCGCAGGCGCTGCGCGAAATGTCCGGCCGTCTGGAAGAAATCCCGGGCGAAGAAGCATTCCCGGCCTATCTGGAATCGGTAATTGCCTCATTCTATGAACGCGGCGGCGTGGTTCGCCTGAACGACGGCTCTACCGGATCGGTCACGATCGGCGGAACGGTTTCTCCAGCCGGCGGTAACTTTGAAGAACCGGTAACGCAGGCCACGCTCAAAGTGGTCGGCGCTTTCCACGGACTTTCGCGTGCGCGCTCCGATGCCCGCCGCTTCCCGGCGATTGATCCGCTCGATTCCTGGAGCAAGTACCCCAGCGTCGTTGATGAAGCCGAAGTGGCTAAAGCCCGCAAGGTGCTGCGCGACGGCGGCGAAGTGAACCAGATGATGAAGGTGGTCGGCGAAGAAGGCACCTCGATCGACGACTTCATTCTCTACATGAAGTCGGAATACATCGACAATACCTACCTGCAGCAGAACGCCTTTATCGAGGCTGATGCGGCTACTTCGGTCGAGCGTCAGAACTATGTTTTCGACAAGCTCCTCAAGGTGATCGACACCAAAATGAAGTTTTCCGATAAAGGCCAGTGCCGCAGCTTTTTCCAGAAACTCACCCAGACCTGTAAGGACTGGAACGGTACCGAATTTCAATCGGACGAATTTAAAAACATTGAAGAGCAGATGACTAAAGCGCTCGCGGAGGTTTCGGATTATGCAGAATAAAGTTTATCACCGGATCGAACAGATCACCGGCAACGTCATTGTGGTGAAAGCCGACGGTGTCATTAACGGCGAGCTCGCGCAGGTGGATTCCGCGCAGGGTGTATCGCTCGCGCAGGTGATCCGACTTGAACACGAAAATGTCTTCCTGCAGGTATTTGCCGGCGGACGTGGCGTCGGCACCGACGCGAAAGTCCGTTTCCTCGGCCGCACGATGCAGGTGCCCTTTTCCGAAAACCTGCTCGGCCGCGTTTTCACCGGCTCCGGCGAACCGCGGGACAAAGGCCCCGCCATTAAAGAAAACATGATTGAAATCGGCGGCCCCTCGGTTAATCCGGCCAAGCGTATTATTCCGCGCAACATGGTGCGTACCGGTATTCCGATGATTGACGTCTTCAACACGCTGGTGGAATCCCAGAAGCTGCCGATTTTCTCCGTGGCCGGCGAACCCTACAACGAACTGCTCGCACAGATTGCGCTACAGGCCGAAGTGGACGTGATTATTCTCGGCGGCATGGGCCTGAAGCACGACGACTATCTTTACTTCCGCGACAAGCTGGATGAAAGCGGCGCGCTCTCGCGAACTGTAATGTTCGTCCATACCGCTTCCGACCCGACCGTTGAATGCCTGCTCGTTCCAGACGTTTCGCTGGCCGTGGCCGAAAAGTATGCGCTTGAAGACAAGCGCGTGTTGGTGCTGCTGACCGATATGACCAACTTTGCCGATTCCATGAAGGAAGTGGCGATTACCATGGAGCAGATTCCGTCGAACCGTGGTTATCCCGGCGACCTTTACTCCCAGCTCGCCGCCCGTTACGAAAAAGCGGTCGACTTTGAAGGAAGCGGCTCCATCACCATCCTGGCGGTAACCACCATGCCGGGCGACGACGTAACGCACCCGGTGCCGGACAACACC
>JAFGWS010000045.1 GCA_016937035.1 Pontiellaceae bacterium | reverse complement strand
CTTCTTTTCCAAAAACAGGAACGAATTTGATTAAACGGAGTGATTTGATATGCCGAATCTGAAAAGCGCCAAAAAGAGAATGCGCCAGAACGAAGTGCGCCACGACCGCAATGTGCAGGTCCGTACCCGCATTAAGAACGCCCGACGCGCCATGATGGAAGCGTTGAAAGCTAACGACAGCGAAAAGGGTGCAGAAGCCCTGCGTACGTACAGCTCTGTACTCGATAAGGCAGCCAAAGCCGGGGTGATTAAGAAAAACACCGCCGTTCGCCGTAAGACGAATGCCGCTAACGGCCTGCGTAAAATTGTTTCCGCTTAAACCGACGGAACCATTTGCTTTGCGAGAAGCCCGCTGAAGAGCGGGCTTTTTTTGTTGTTTGCGTCGGTGGTTTGCGTCTAACGTCTGCCGCTACTTTCTGAGGGAGATAACCAAATGAGATGTCCTAAATGCGAGGGACGGGAAAACCGGGTGATTGACAGTCGGGAAGTCCGAAATGGAGACGCGATCCGCCGTCGGCGGGTCTGCCTGAAATGCGACCACCGTTTTACAACCTATGAAGAGATTCTGCGCGCGCAGCTTCAGGTCACGAAGCGCGATGGGCGACGGGAGGAGCTGAGCCGAGCGAAGCTGGTGAAGAGCCTGCATATTGCCTGCCGCAAGCGGCACATCAGCGTCGAGCAGATTGAACGGGTGTGCGATTCGATTCTTCTGGAGGTCGAGGCCGAGTTTGAAAAAGAGATTCCAAGTATCGTGCTGGGGAAAAAGGTGATGTCCGCGCTGGAGAAACTCGATGAGGTCGCCTATATCCGCTACGCTTCGGTCTATCGGCGCTTTCGTGATGCCGGGCAGTTTATGAACGAAGTGGAACGCCTGATTGGTCGCGAATGATCAGCCTTCGAAGCGAAATTTTAGCGGAGCAAGAGGCGTGGACGGCGCATCTGCAGGCGTTGTTTCGCTCGCTCAACATTCCTCCGAATCCGAAGTTGGAAAACCTAACCGCTGCCGTGGCGCTCTATTGCCGGCAGAATCATCCCTATGGCGTGCAGCGCGCCGATCTGAATCTGCTGGTGGCCCGTGCGTTCTGTGCCGTTAACGAGCGCGATTATGCCGTGCGGGTTCTGCAGTCGCTCAAACCGCACAACCGGCATGTCGAGCGCTGGCTGGAGGTGCTCTGCGAGCTGCACCATTTCCCTGTACTGCTCCCCTTTTTTTCGCTCGGCATTATTCGTCCGGCGGACTGGGCGGGTGCTCAGTTGGACCGAATGTGGACGCTGGATCTGGGGCGCTTGGCGCTTTCAGCGGCGGAGCAGCATGAGATGCTGCTCTACCGCTCGCTCCGCTCGATCATCGAGCATATGTTTGTTTTTTGGGATGCCGTCGCCGGCGAGGGTGTGCTGGGACTCAAGGGACTGGCGTCGTTTAATCTGGAGCCGCAAAAGAAGCAGGGTCGGACTTTCACAAGTGCCGACGATCTGCTTACATACATCGGCGATCTGTTTTTGCGGCAACAGGAGGCACGGGGCTGGCGTACGGTGCCGGTTTTGATGAATCTGGATTTGTAGACTTTTGCGATACGGGTGAAGAAATGATCGGATCATTGGCGGAATATTATAAGAGGCGGAAGAAGCACGGGCTGGAGCCGGTGCAATTGGGCCAACATCCGCTGTTTCGGACGCTGGTTGCGCGGGTTGTCGGAAGTATTCTTTCGGGCATTCTGCTGGCGCTGGCGTTCCCCGGCACGGGATTTTCGCTGTTGGCGTTCGCGGCGCTGGTGCCGCTGATGTTTTCCGTGCAGACGGTGCGTCTGCGACGGGCGGCGTGGCTGGGGCTGCTCTCCGGCTTTATATTTTATATCTGTTCGCTCTCCTGGCTGAGTCGTCTGCTCGGCGTGGTGGATCATCCCGGGCTGAAGGCCTGTGCGGTGCTGGGCTATGCCGGCTTGTCGATGTACTGCGCACTCTATTTTATTCCGTTTGCGATGATCTGCTCGGCGGGCATCCGCCGCTGGGTGGGTGACGATGTGCTGAAGAATGTCCGGTTTATGCTGGCGGCGTCGGTGGGTTGGGTTGCGCTGGAATATTTCCGCAGCGTTTTGTTCACGGGCTTTCCGTGGAATGCGCTGGGGGTGAGTCAATACACCTCTCCGGCGCTGATTCAAATTGCGGGGATCGGCGGCGTTTATATCGTTTCAGCACTGGTGGTCTGGATGAATATGGCGCTCTTTGTGACGCTTCGGCAATACACGCACGGCACGCGTCTGCGTAAATACCGCATGCATTTTGAGCTGATGATCGGACTGGCGCTGGTGGCGCTCACGATGATGTACGGCCTCGGCGTTATTGCGGACCGGCCGAATCCGGTCGAAAGTGTGCGGGTGGGCTTTGTTCAGCCGAATGTGGAACAGACGCTGAAGAACGCAATCACGCAGCAGGACGCGGTCGAGATGCGCAAGACGCTCCGCCGGCTTTCGCTCGCGGTGGATAATCTTCAAGATAGTGCGGGCGGAAAATTTGATTTGGATCTGATTGTCTGGCCGGAAACCGCGCTGCCCGATCCGCTGCATGCCGGGCAGAGCTATGCCAGCCGGGCGTTGGTCAACGAGATTGTCGCCGGCGGAACGCCGCTGTTGGTGGGGACGATCGATTTCATGATTTCAAAAGACGGTACTCCGTCTTGGTTTAACAGTTCGATTCTGATCGGCGGTAACGGCAATGAGCTGATGAAATATGATAAGCAGCATCTGGTTCCGTTCGGCGAATATGTGCCCTTCTCCGGCCTCCGAAAATTTACGGCGGTGGAAGGCGACATTTCGCCGGGACTGATACGCACGGTCTTTCCGCTGCCCGATCCCGTCGAGGGAATACAGCACGCGCCCTTCTCGGTGCTGATCTGCTTTGAAGACACGGTCGCTCCGCTGGCCTCACAGTCGGTACTCGATGGCGCCCGCTGGTTGGTGAATCAGACCAACGACGGCTGGTTCGATCCTTCGGCGCAGTCGGAGCAACATCTGGCCCATGCCGTTTTCCGCTGTGTCGAAAACCGGGTACCGATGGTGCGCTGCTGTAATACCGGTGTGAGCGGGCTGATCGACGCCTGCGGCGCGATTAATCCCCATCCATTCGTTTCGTCGCGCATCGCGCCGCAGACCGAAGGTTATTCTGTCGCCCAACTTTTTCCGCGCCGGAAAGGCGAGCCGCTGACTTTTTACACCCGCCGCGGCGACTTTTTTGCCTATGTCTGTGTGCTCCTGAGCATCAGTACGCTGATCACTTTCCAGTCCAGGAAAGGTACGCGCAAAAGGAAAGAAACGACCTCGCCCTCTACGCCGGAAGTCTGAATCGGAAATAAGGGTCTATTCCCTGTCGGGTATTCTCCGCTTTAATTTTTCTATTGTGTAGATTGTCGATGCTGCTCGATCAAGTCAAGGT